>NZ_JBTREW010000009.1:0-218460 GCF_054823925.1 Bacillus sp. F9_6S_D1_P_5
CTCTCCTTTTCCTCTTTTTTATCAGTGTTGACACATAAAAAGAGGTTCAGACACAAAAATAGGCTGTGGAGAAGACTTTCTCCACAGCCTGAAAATAAAAAAATCACCTTCTACAATATGTAGAAGGTGATTTTTTTATTTTATGATGCTTGCTTTCCTTTATCGGCATCATCTACATACCAAATAAATTTGCCTGTATATCCGTAAATAACTGCTAAAATTAATGATACGAAGCTTAACCACATAAATGGAACGTATGAGAATGTTGCTACACCTAAAATACCAGCCATAAAAATACCATTATCAGACCATGGAACCATACCTGAAGTTAACGTTCCACCTACTTCTGAGTTACGCGCTAATACACGTCGGTCTATTTTTAATTTATCATAGCTATCTTCCATAATTTTCGGTGTTAAAATTAGTGATACGTACATCGCACAACCAAATATATTCGCTAAGAATGCCACGATTAATGTAGACAATGTTACATTACCTGCAGAATTTAATTTCTTTTCAAATTTTGATACGATTACTTTTAAAACACCTAGTTTTTCAAGTAATCCACCAAATCCTAAACCGAAAATAATAACGGCTACTGAGCCAAGCATACCGTTAATTCCACCACGGTTTAATAACTTGTCAACAAACTCAACACCAGATTGAATTGAGAATCCGTTATACGCTGTTCCAATCGCCTCTCCAAAGTTCATTCCTTGGAAAAGAGTTGCCCAAATTGCACCAATTAAAGCTCCCATTGCAATTGTTGGCATAGACGGTTTCTTCATCGCTAATAGAACGATAACAATGACCGCTGGAACAAGCATCCATATTTTAATATCAAATTGCTTTAATAAAGCTTCTTTTAAAAACTCTACTCGATTTAAATCTACATTATCGCCGCCATACATCCAACCAGCTACAGTAAACATAATGCTAGTAATAATATAAGCCGGAACATCTAATACGAGCATAGCTCGAACGTGAGCAATAACATCTACTTTCGCCATAGAAGCTGCCAGAACTGTACTATCAGAAAGTGGTGATAATTTGTCGCCGAAATAAGCTCCTGAAAGAACTGCACCAGCAACAAGCGGAAGTGGCAATCCAAGTCCCTCACCAATTGCCATCATGGCAATACCTGCTGTTCCAACTGTTCCCCATGATGTTCCTGTCGCGATAGAAGTGATTGAACAAATAATTAATGTTGCTAATAGGAATATGCTAGGGTGAATAAACTCTAATCCATAATAGATTAATGTTGGTACTACGCCGCCAGCAATCCATGTTCCAATTAAAGCACCTACTGCAACTAAAATCAGTATTGCTTCTAATCCGTTAGAAATCCCTTTCGTAATTGCATCTTGCAATTCTTGATAACGAAATCCTAATCTTAATCCAAGCGCAATTACTAAAAACCATGAAATAAATAGCGCTAATTGAATTGGGAGATCAAAAATCGTTTGGAAGGAAAAGACAACAGCAAGAAATAGTAATAAAAGAACTATGATTTCTAGCATCGATGGTAATCTTACACTTTTCATTTTTTTCTCTCCTTACAAGTCGATAACATGACGTGTGTCGTCTTACATGTATGTGATATACAATTAGCGAAGACAAAACAAAATTTTCATATTATTTCGATTTATTTTTCCAGTATAATATAACACCTTTTCTATTGTAAAAGTAGATGTTACTTTTCGCAATGGAAAATATAAAAAATGTTACATTTTTATATAGAACCACCCAAGAATAACTTTTTTAATATTTGCCACAACAAAAATTTTCACTATGATCCTCACCTTTCAAACACTTACATTTTTTTCACAAAAAAAAGCACACATCATTAAAATGATGCATGCTCTACTTTTATTTATACATATTTTGTATTTCTTCTTTATTTTTAAGTATTTCCACAAACTTATCGCTACAACCTTTCGGAAATAATACTCCAAGCCCATATGAATGTTCAAATTGAAAATGAGGGTATTTTGCCTTGACCTCATCCCAAAATTTATAAACGCAGAAGTTTCGATTTTTCACCTCAATATCATGAAATAATACAATACCGTTATTCGCAAGTTTCGGTAACCATGTTTTATAATCATGAGAAACTGCTTCATACGTATGGTAGCCATCAATATGCAACAAATTTATCGTTCCATCTTGAAACTGATCCACAGCCTCATCAAAAGTAGATCGAATTAAATTACCTATACTAGGATAGCTCATTTTCACCACTTTATCTACGATTTGAAAGACACCTTCTCCATATGGACCTGTATGCCCATCTCCTGTCCAAGTATCTACAGCAAAACATTTTGTAGGTAACCCTCCATCTTTTACCCCTTGACAAAAACTGAAAAAAGAAGCGCCTAGATGTGTCCCTAGCTCAACTAATATTTCTGGCTTTTCAAATCTTACTAAATCATATGCGAACTCTAAATGCCCAATCCACGCAGTATTCGCACGAATAAATGGACTATAATTATCAAATTCAAATGTTGGTTTATGAGTAACCCAGTTCATCGCGTATCTCCTTCTACACATATTTTTAACAAACCAAATTACTCTTATCTTTATTTTTTTATCGTCATGATTATGATTCTATTTCATGAAAATATGAAGAATTTATTCTTTTTTATTGGGGTAAAGCATCATATACATATGGGTCTGTTGGCTTATTGATTTTCTCCACTTTGTTTACTTTTACGAGTGGAAATAGCGTTCCTTTATATGTCGTTTCGTCCAACAAACCTGTTATTTTCACCCATGTTTCCTGTGGGAGCTTTCTTACGTCTTCCCCTACAACAATCATCCCCCAGACTGATGCATCCGCAATACAACAAGTTATGCCGTATCGCGCCACTACCACTTTATCCCCCGTCACATCCTTATCATTATATATGAACCCTGAGAATGTAATTTCTTTCCCTTTAAACCCTTTTACATCTTGGCCAATTATACTCATTGTTTGAACATAATCCTTATCCTCTACTTGTATTTTTCGTTGTCCTAACATACTTTTTTCTAATTGCTCTTCCACTTGATCAGTCACTTTTAAATTCGAGGTTTCATCTTGTTCTTGCCAATCAGAATTTGCCTGTATCCCCTCTTTTTCGTTCTTTTCTATACTTCTCGCCTGTACACTTTGATTCATACCCCTTTTTCCGGCTAAACTTCCGTCAATTGTTACACTTCCAAATAGAAAAGCACTAATAATTGGAACAACAAATAAAACATATACAAAGAAACTTTTCATCCCTGATTTTAATGCTGTATGATGCTTACAACAATTACAATCATCCTGTTTTTCTCTCCCATCTCCCCAAACTTGTAACGAACCAAGAAGTAAAATCACTACAAAAGCTATATACGTAAATTTAATCATTTTTGGAGCGATAAAATTATAAATATTGCCTGTTACAAGTAGTTTAAATAAGAGCATTGCTAAACCAATTAAAATAATGCCACGAATATAGCGATGATAGGCCTTCTGTTCCTGTCCCTCCACTGTTTCCCACCTCCTATAACGTTGTAATTTGCACGATTGTGTACACTGATAAAATAATAATTCCAATCAAAAAGAATACAAATTTCTTTTGAAAATACGCAAATAGCATTAACGTATTTTTCATATCAAGCATAGGTCCAAATACAAGAAATGCGAGAAGTGCTTTTACAGAGAAAACATGTCCAAAAGATGCCGCTATAAATGCATCGGCTGCTGAGCAAATTGATAAAACATAACCCAATCCCATCATAATAATTGGGGAAATCACTTCATTATGCGCCACTGTATCAAGTACATTTCGATCAAAAAATGTTTGAAATACACTCGCAAAAAAAGCCCCAATCAACAAATATTTACCCGTATCAAAAAACTCATCTACAGTGTGATTCACAACATTCCCCCAGCCCTTTTTTTCTTTTTTCTGAACCGGATCCTCTATATCTTTTAAAATATTTTTCCCACGATAGAAATAATACACAATTAGCCCTACTAATAGCGCCACACAAATTGTTATCCCAAAGCGTGCATATACAACTACATCATTTTTTTGAAATGCATATACGGTAGATAAAAGAACAATCGGATTCATAATAGGTGCACTCAATAAAATTACAATTCCTACATGAAGAGGGAGTCCTTTTTGAATAAGTCTTCTTACGATTGGTATAATGACACATTCACACATCGGAAAAATGATTCCGACAAATACCGCTGGAATCATTGCAACAATCTGTGATTTCGGCATTACTTTTTGAATCATATCTTCCGTCACAAACACTTGAATGAGGGAAGAAACAATTACCCCTAATAAAATAAAAGGTATTGCTTCAAATATAATACTTAAAAACACCGTATTCACATTCAACCATTCTTTTGGAATACTTTTATGCAAATTTGCTAAACTTGTAAAATCTACGAAAAATAATAAAAAAAGAAAAATAGCAATAAGGGCTATTCCTATTAATTCTTTTGAAACTCTATTAAAAACCAATATGATCCCCCCACTTTATTCATATTAGACCGTATACTTTTCCAAATTCCCTACACTACTACAGCACAAATTTGATAGTTTATTCCTATTCTTAAATCGTAATCATTATGATTTATTATTGATTTTTTCTTTTTTGTCACTTAATATAAAACGTAATCATTACGATTTAAAGGAGAGATTATTTTATGAAAAAAGTACCTATCACTGTATTAAGTGGTTTTCTAGGAGCTGGAAAAACCACTCTACTACATCATATTTTGGCTAATAAGAGCAACTTAAAAGTGGCTGTTATCGTTAATGATATGAGTGAACTAAACATTGATGCGTCGCTTATAAAAAAAGGTGGGTTTTCACGTACAGAAGAGAAATTAGTAGAAATTCAAAATGGTTGTATCTGCTGTACACTACGAGAAGATTTAATGATAGAAGTGAGTCGGCTTGTTGAAAACGATGATATTGACTATATAATTATTGAATCTTCAGGTATAAGTGAGCCGATTCCAGTTGCCCAAACATTTACTTATACTGACGAAGTACTTCATATCGATTTAACGAAAAATTGTTGCCTCGATACGATGGTTACAGTTGTAGATGCAAATAAATTTTGGGATGACTTTGCAGATGGTGAAAGTTTATTAGACCGTAAACAGGCTATCGATGAAAATGATACTCGAGAAGTTATTGATTTACTAATAGACCAAATTGAATTTGCGAATGTCATTATTCTTAATAAAATTGATTTAATAGAAAAAGAAGATAGGATAGAACTTCATCATTTATTACAAAAATTAAATCCCGGTGCAAAAATTATTGAAGCTTCATTTAGCAACGTACCATTGCAAGAAATTTTAAATACAAATTTATTCAATTATGAGGAAGCGAGTCAATCGGCGGGCTGGATGCAAGAACTAAATAGTGAACATCATACACCCGAAACTGAAGAATATGGTATCAATTCCTTTGTGTACCGTCGTAAATCCCCTTTCCATCCTGAACGCCTTATGAATTGGCTAAAAAAATGGCCTGTAGATGTTGTAAGAGCGAAAGGCTTTTTCTGGCTCGCATCTCGTAATAATATGATAGGGCTTCTCTCTCAAGCAGGTTCCTCTATTACAATTCAAGGCGCTGGTGAATGGATAGCAGCATTACCTGAAACTGAAAGAAATCAAATTATTACAGAAGAACCCGAGGTATTGAAAAACTGGGACGAGCGATATGGAGATCGAATAACTGAGCTCGTATTTATCGGTATTGATATGAATCGTTCTGTGATTGAACAATCATTAGATGATTGTCTATTAACAGAAAAGGAAATGGAACAAAACTGGAATACATTTATTGACCCTATTCCGGCTTTTACTTACACTTCATAATCTAAAACAAAAAGGCTTCCGTCAACAGAAGCCTTTTTTATTTTATCGTTCTCTTAATTAACAAACTTTCTTTAATTTAAATAACAACTTTACATTAAGAAAGAAATTTCAGTTTATTTTTTATACACTACGTGATATATTGCATATTGTATCCAATATATTTTTTTGAAAGGAGACTATATACATTATGGATCCAAATCGTTTAAAAGGAATCATTATGGTTGTAATTGGTGCTTGTTTATGGGGTTTGTCCGGAACAGCTGCACAACAACTTTTTCAATATGAACATGTTTCTACTGAATGGTTAGTTACAATCCGATTGCTTATATCGGGCGTTATCTTGCTCATTATTTCATCATTCGGAACGAACAAAAAAGAAATATTCGGCATATGGAAACAAAGATCTGATGCTACTAAAATGATATTGTTTGGCCTATTCGGTATGCTTGCTGTACAGTACACGTACTTTGCTTCTATTAAAGAAGGAAATGCCGCCGTCGCAACCTTATTGCAATATTTAGCACCTATATTTATTACTGTATACTTACTTTTCAAATGGAACGTTCGTCCATCAAAAATTGATTTCATTTCAATTGCCCTTTCATTAGTAGGCACTTTTCTCTTACTAACAAACGGGTCGGTTCATAACTTAGCTGTTTCTACACCAGCTATCGTTTGGGGGATTTTATCTGGATTATCTCTTGCTTTTTATAGTTTATATTCAAAGGGATTACTAGAAAGATGGTCTTCCTCTGTTATCGTTGGATGGGGCATGATTATTGGAGGTATTGGTGTAACGATTGTACACTTTATTTCTACGAAAGAATTCATTTTATTATCAACTATGAAATATGTAAAACTAAGTACTCTACCGCTCATCACATTTGTCGTCATTTTCGGGACACTTATTGCATTTTATTTATACTTAGACAGCATACGATACTTGACACCGAAAGAAACGACATTATTCGGTTGTACTGAACCACTTGCAGCTATTATTTCTTCCGTACTTATATTACATGTACCGTTTCAATCTTTTCAGTTATTAGGGGCTTTTTGTGTCATTGTAATGGTGCTCATCTTAAGCCAAAAACCGGATGAAGGAAAACCAAAATTAAAGCTTGTTCATGAGAAAAAGGAAAATATACAATGAAAGGATTGAATTCACTATGCCTATCCCTCAAAATTATAAAAAACAAGGAAGAGTTTCGGCGAAATCACTCGTTTTAAATCAATTACAAGATTGGATTATTGAAGGTGTACTGAAGCCTAATGAAAAAGTTAATGATGGGGAATTGGCTGAAGCACTAGGAGTAAGCAGGACACCTGTAAGAGAAGCGCTTCAAATATTAGAGCTTTCTGGATTAGTGGAAATGGTACCTGGGCAAAAAACAAAAATTGCTCCTATTAAGTTAGATGACATCCCTATCATTTATGAAACGATGGCTGGTCTTCACTCTATTATAGGAAAGCAAGCACTTCAAAACATTACAGACGCTGATCTGAAACTACTTTCTGAAATAAATGATGATTTTCAGCGCTCTATAGAGAAGAAAAACGCAAAACAAGCTTTACAACTAGATATACAATTTCACAATACAATTTCCTCCATTGCTAAAAACCAATATATTGAACCGTTTCTAGAAAATATGCAACTTCACGTTTTACGTCTTGAATATTTATTTTTCCAAAACTTTGTTCCAGCAAGTCAATCTATTGAAGAACATCACTCCATCATTCAAGCACTGCAAAAGCAGGACGAAAAACAAATGGAACTAATGATGTCTCAAAACTGGCTTCGTCCAATGAAAGAAATATCAAAAATAATTTCTATGAAATAATAATAGAGCTGGTTACACAAAATCGTAACCAGCTCACCTTTTACTAATCTATATAGCTATGCCTGAATATCTGCATAATCTTCCATATCTTCGTACTCTTTTTCCAATTCCTCTAAAGACAGCTCGTATAATTGTCGGTCGCGAATCTTAAACACACCTGCTCCAATTAACTCATCAATTAAATGCCTCTTACGATTTTCAACAGCAAAACGGAGTTGACTACTCATCTTTTAAAAAACTCCTTTCTACGATCATTGAAAATGATAATCTTTATCAATTACCACTTTTGATTATAAAAGATGACTCTTTATAAGTAAAGTAATTTCATGAAATATTTACCTTACAAAGTATTTGTGGCCACATTATATATATGTATGTCGCGCGAAAAATGTTATGACACTTTTTCTTATCCTTTTTCTTTCATACTTTGCAAGTTGTCTCACTATGATTAAACTCACCATCTATCTCTACTTGAATGGTGACATGTTCTACATGAAACTTCTCTTTTAATACGTCCGTAGCCTCTTTTAGTACACTTTGCGTTTCATTTCCTTTAATAATCAAATGGCAAGTTAATACTTGAAAATCAGATGTGACAGACCATATATGCAAATCATGAACTTCTTTTACAACCGTAATATTTAATAATGTACTTTTTACCTCTTCAACATTTATGTGCTGCGGTGCACCTTCCATTAATATATGGACTGTATCACGTGTTACACGCCATCCACTAATAATGACTAAAATAGACACAAGAATACTAGCAATCGCATCTGCAGCAGTCCATCCGAAAAATTTAATACATAGCGCTGCAATAATTGCTCCGACTGATCCTAATAGATCACCTAATACGTGTAAGAAAGCACTTCTTAAATTCAAATTACCTTTCACATCTCCGCCTCTCATTAATATCCAAGCTGATAAAATATTAATAAGCAGACCAAGTACAGCAATAATGAGCATCCCATTACTAGCAATCTCAACTGGTTCTTTAAAACGGCGAATCGCTTCAATAAAAATGTATACTGAAATGACTATAAGAACGACGCCATTACATAATGCCGCTAACATTTCGACTCGCTTATACCCGTATGTTTTCGCAGCTGTTGCTGTTTTTTCGCCAAGCTTGAACGCAAGTAAACTTAACGCTAAAGATACTGCATCACTTAACATATGCCCCGCGTCAGATAGAAGTGCTAAACTATTTGTTACAAATCCCCCAATTACTTCAGCAATCATAAAACTTGTCGTTAATACGAAAGCAATTAGCAACGCCTTTTTATTGTTAGAATGACCATGACCGTGATCATGTGAATGTCCCATACGAATGCTCCTTTAAGTGCAATATCTGTATGTTAGTATGAAACAAATTCCCCATCTTTATCCCGAATTAACGCCCATAAACGTCCGATTCCTCTATCTATACACTTCGCTATTTTTCAAACAAGTCCTTTTTCTCAACAAAAAATAAGACTACTTCTTTTTCAGCTTCATATTGTTTACTAATGAAAGAAATTTGAAGGAGGTTATTGAATTGAAACGACTATTTCTCTGTATGGAACGTGAACTTATCGTTGTAAAAGAACGCTATGGTAACTATGAAACCGCATATCACTTACAAAATATGCAACCTACTTGTATCGCAGTTGATCCATTCCAAAAGAATCGCGTATATTGCGGCACATTTGGACGAGGTTTATGGTTAAGCGACGATGGCGGAGATTCGTGGAAACCGATTGGAGATTCCTATCGTTACTTTGATTTCCCTAAAGAGGATGGTATTTTACACTCTTCTATTACTTCCATAACGATAAGCCCGAATGAACAAGTTAACGGCTACGGCGTCGTTTATGTCGGTACAGAGCCGAGCGCTTTATTCCGTTCAGAAAATGGTGGTGAAACGTGGACTGAACTTAAAAATATGAAATCATTATTATCTTCTTATACGTGGGCTTTTCCGCCTAGACCTTTCACCCATCACGTTCGCTGGATTACAGTTGATCCAAATAATCCTAATACAATCCATGTTTCAATTGAAGCTGGTGCTGTTATTCAAAGTAATGATAGAGGGCATACATGGATTGATAAAAAGTTCGGTGCTCCTATCGATGCTCATCAATTGCTTATGCACCCTGACGCTCCAAATCGCCTTTATGCATCATGTGGTGACGGATTTATGGGCGGACCTGATCGTGCGTACCTTGAAAGTTACAACAGTGGAAATAGCTGGATATCATGCAGTGAAGGACTTGAACACCATTATTTATACAGCATGGCTATTGATCCAGCTGATTGCGATACCATTCTCGTTTCTGCCGCACCAAGTGCTGACCTCGCCCATCACCATATTCCTTATGAATCTTATATTTATCGTAAAACGAAAGATACTCCGTTCCAGCAAGTACAGCAAGGTCTACCATCAGCAATCGGTACAGTCATTTCAATGTTTGCGACAAACCAAGCAGAACCACATACGTTTTACACTTTAAATAACAATGGCGTGTTTCAATCCAATGATAGCGGCGAATCGTGGGAACAATTAGACATTCCGTGGAAAGATGAATATAAAATGCAGCATCCGCATGCGTTACTTGTTACTAGTTCTTAAGGAGAAAAAGACTGCCTTATCGTTTTAGGCAGTCTTTCTTTTATTTCTTTAAATCAATTACGATGTCATCTAAAACAATACCCTTATTGCCTCCCAGTTTTCGAGACACGAAACTCTCCTTTACGTGTCCACCAACTATTGTTACCGAGCCATAATTTTCAGGAGTGTGAATTCTTAAATTAACGTGAGGCGTTATTATTAGTTTGGTTGCATTCTCATTGAGTTGTTGGAATGTTTTACTCCAATTAAAATTATAAGAATCATCACCTGAGCCTCCATTTCCTTCCCCAGAATACTGATTACCTAAATCATCACTCACTTCTAAATCGATATCCACCCCATCCCATACACCCCTTATTTCTTGAGATACTTCTTGGTTATAGTATAAAATAAACGACATTGGTGTTATTTCCATTCTCTCCATATTTACTTTTACACCATCTTTTTCTGTACTACCTCTAATCAATTGCTCTTTATTTTCTATTCCTCTTAGATTAATATTAAAATTCCAATCTCCCTTTATCGTTTCTTCTGTTTCTAAAATGTCTATACTTTTTATACTCCATTCAATGTTCACTGTAGGTTCTTTACTACTAACTAGATCGCTACTTGTTTTTATTAAACCTGTATATTTTCTATCAGCGACTTTAGTAATTTCATTGCTTCCTGATTGGACACCTGCTCCTTTAATAGTTAAAAAATCCAATGTACTTGGATTTCCGCCTAAATCTCTGTTACTTTCTATAGAATAGTTTATTGATACTGTCTTCCCATCGAAAATTGCATCATTTATCGTTATCTTAATTCCATTGCTTTCTTTTGTCATATTTAGTACTGTGGCGTATTGTTGATAATTATAATGAAGCTCCGTTTTCTTCTCTGCGTCCGCTTTATAATTTTCATATAACCCTGTTCTACCATTATCTAAAAATCGGAATATATCACCTACAATTGGCAATCCCCCTGCATATGTAGGAAATCCAATACCAAGCGTTGCAACTGATAATCCTACTAAAATAGATGCAGCAGCAACACCTTTTTTCCAACTTTTCATCTTTTTCTTCGTACGTAGCGATTGTTTTACATTGCGCTTCACTTTTTCTTTTTCAATTTCAGAAGCCTCAATTTCCTCAAGTTCTTTTTCATCTATATCAATATCATTTAATAGTTCATAAATGTCTTTCATATGGCACTACCTCCAAAACTAATATTCGTAGCATTTTGTTGTAGTTTCTTTTTTCCACGATACACACGATTATCGATCGCCGCCCTGGTTAATCCTAACTTGTCTCCTATTTCTTCTGTCTTCATACCGAGAAGATATTTCATAATGAATACCTTTTGATCTAACGGTTCTAATTGATTAATAAGCTTCAATAATTCTTCCCTATCTTCCATAACGATTAATTCATCTTCTGCCGATTTTTCTGTACTAATAGGAAACTCATCTAAAATAATTTCTACTTTTCTAGTCGCTTTTCGGTAATAATCAATCGCTTTAAATTTCGCAATCGCCGCAATCCATTTTTTAAAATCATTCGGTTCTCCATGAAATTTATTTGCGTTATTCCAAATGGAAAGAAATATATCATTTACACATTCCTCTATTAATCCATCATTTTGAACTGGAAGAAGAACTTTGTGTGTGATCCCTTTTATGAGTGGTAAGTATGTATCGACAACGAATTCTAGCGCATCTTCTTTTTGCCGTTGCAATCTTTTTATAAAATTTTTCTCATTTGATTTCATGTAGCGAGTCCCCTTATTTTTTTGTAAAAGCTTTTACACCCTATATAACGTCTTACAAAAAATTTTCTCTCATCTTTTTTATTTTTTGTATGTTATGGAATACTTTCCCTAAGCCATTTTCTCACATAACTACGCATTCAAAGAAAATTTTCTCAAGTCTGCAATTTAATTCATGTAGTACACTATTTATATAGTCATTCTTTAACTTAGTGTACATTTTATTTCATTAATCTACTATTTTAAATTAGGAGATGAGATGTGTATGTGTGGAATTACAGGTTGGGTAGATTGGAAGAAAGATCTTTCAAATGAACATGTTATTTTAGAAAAGATGGCAAATCGTATTCAGCATCGTGGTCCTGATGCTGAAGGATTTTGGTTTTCACCTCGTGCGGCCTTTGCACACCGGCGTTTAATTGTTATTGATCCAGAAGGCGGGACGCAGCCGAAGACATTTCGTGCTGGTGATTATACGTATGCTCTTACTTATAATGGAGAAATTTATAATTTCCGTGAACTTAGAGAACAACTTAGGAAATGTGGTCATGCATTTGAAACGCACTCAGATACAGAAGTATTACTACATGCTTATTTAGAATGGAAAGAAGATTGCGTGCAACATTTAAACGGAATTTTCGCTTTTGCCTTATGGGATGATCAGAAGCAACAATTATTTTTAGCACGCGATCATTTAGGCGTAAAGCCACTCTTTTATACTGAAAGAAATGACAGCATCATTTTCGGATCTGAAATTAAAGCATTATTAGCGCATCCATCAGTTCCTGCTGAAATTGATGCGAATGGCATAAACGAAATATTTGGATTAGGCTTATTTCGAACTCCCGGATGTGGCGTCTTTAAACATATTCAAGAAGTGCGTGCCGGACATCGTATAACGTTTACACGTGATAAAAAAGTAGTTACGAAGTATTGGAATTTAGAAAGTAAAGCTCATACAGACTCTACTGAAGATACATCATCACATATTTTATCTATTTTACAAGATACAGTAAAAAGACAATTAATTGCCGATGTTCCTCTCGTCTGTATGTTATCAGGAGGATTAGATTCTAGCGGCATTACTGCACTAGCGGGGAAAGAATTTGCTTCTGAAAATAAAACACTTCATACGTATTCCGTTGACTTTGTAAATAGTGCAAAAGATTTCGAGCTAACATTTGCTCGCACTGGTTTAGACGCTCCTTGGGTAAAACGCGTTTCTGAACATGTAGGGACATCTCATCATGATATTATTGTGAATGCTGAAGAATTAGCAAATCACTTATTCGTTCCCCTCCGTGCAAAAGATTTACCGAGTGCTGGTGAAATGGAAACTTCACTATATTTACTATTTTGCGAAATGAAAAAAGATGCAACTGTAGCGTTATCTGGAGAATCTGCTGATGAAGTATTCGGCGGGTATCCTTGGTTTCACCAAGAAGAATTACTATATGTCGATAAGTTTCCATGGCTAACAAATTGGAAGAATACTTCTCCTCTTCTACTAAATGCAGTAAATAACGAATGCAACCTTGAAAACTATATTGATGCACGATTCCAAGAAGCGATACTTGAAGTACCTACTCTTGAAGGTGAAAGTAAAAAATCCGCAAAACAACGTCAAATGTTTTATTTATTTTTAACGAGATTTCTCCCGTTCTTACTCGACCGTAAAGACCGTATGAGTATGGCTGTAGGGTTTGAAGTTCGTGTACCGTTTTGCGATTATCGATTAGTTGAATATTTATGGAACGTTCCTTTCAACATAAAAAGCATTGATAATATTGAAAAAGGCATTTTACGTAGAGCACTGCAACCTGCTTTACCTGACGATGTACGTAATAGAAGAAAAAGTGCTTATCCAACTTCACAAGACCCACATTATTTACAAACAATCCGTCATTTATCACTCGACATGTGCAGCAATAAAAACAATCCTATTTTCTCACTTATTAATCATTCTACATTACTTGCCATTGCCGATGAAAGCAATAAAGAAATTAACAATTTTGAAGCAAGAAGTGCTATGGAATACATGCTTCAAGTAAATGAATGGTTGAAAACATATCACATCCATATCGCTTAACAAAAAGGAGTTCAAGGGTAAAAACCTTGAACTCCTTTTATATTAATTAGCGCATCTTTTATTTTCAGTATCAATAGACCATCCAATAATTGTGGCACAATCTCTACCTTTCCACTGTAGGACATTTGTTAATACTGGCTCAATCTGTAAGCAACTTCCGTCGTGCAATATTTCTACTAAAGATTGATCATCATCAAATCTTCGTTTATCACACTCTAAAATACCGTCCGTTGCCATTACAATGTGATTCATTCCTTTTTCTAATCCTCTTACACCTGACGTAAAGCAAGGTGTATTTGCTGCGAAAATATTTTTCCTACCGATATATTCGTAATTCTTCCGTTTATTTAATCGCCCTTTACCATTCTTTGTTTTCTCAGAATGGAATAAATATGCGAAGCAATCACCAACTGATAACCAATATAAAAATTCACCTTTTCGCAAACAAATTAAACATGCAAGTTCCTCATCATCTTGATCACATTTTTCAATAAACAATTCATCTGTAAATAACGCTAATAAGTACATATGTGTATGATGAAAAGCTAAATGTATCGGGTAGGAAAATAACTCTTTTAGTTTCTCTTTTCTTTCTGAAATGGCTTCTATTATATAATCAATATTTTTTGTTTTGTGGTGTGTATCAAAAATCATAACAAATTCAAATTGCAATTCAGGATCCCACCAAGCAAGTACCGCATCTCCTCGTTCATATGCGTCACTTTCTTGATTTCCCCCATATACGCCGACTGAAAGAGGACCACACTTTTCAACATGTATTTCATCTACATACATCTGTTCATGACTCATCCATTTGAATGTATTCACAGCTATCATCCTCTCTCTTGCTAAATGTATACCTTTACACATAGATTACCTTATATTTCAATAAAAATAAACTTTTTCAACATTTTCTATCCAAATAAAAGGATTTTATTTCTATAACCACGAATATATCTTACTATAAGATATAAAAACAGGGGGATTTATCATTATGAAAGACATCAATCAGCATTGGGAGAGTATTTATTATCATTTACGATATGAGTATGAGAACAACCTTTCTCACCAAGCCATTCGTATTTTACAACTCATTTCTCGTGAGAAAGATATAACAATTGGAAAAGTGGCTACTGAGCTTAGTCTCTCTCATAACACAGCGTCCGAACACGTAAAGCGTCTTATTCAAAAAGGCTTTATCCTGAAAGAAAGAAATAAACAAGATGAAAGAGTTGTGAACCTTACTTTAACCAGAGAAGGCATTGAAGTATTAGAAAAGCATACTTTACTAGATAAAGAAAAGATAAAAATATTAGAATCTCAGTTATCAAAAGAAGAACAACAACTAATCGAAAAAGCCTTTTCGTTATTAGCGAAGGAGGCAAAATATGCATTTCCTCGTTAAAGTAATCGTATCCGCACTTATTATCGGCGTTATTACTGAAGTCGCCAAACATTATAGTACGATAGGTGGCTTTATTGCTGCCCTTCCACTCGTTAGTTTACTAAGTCTATTTTGGATTTCTTTCGAAGGCGGGAACAAACAAGAATTAAGTCAATTTGCTATAGGTGTATTATATGGATTTCCTGCATCTGCACTACTTTTATTTATCGTCTATATTGGGTTGAAAAATTCATTTTCACTTAGTATATCTGTCCTGTTCGGTATAGGTGTTTGGTGTATCGTTTTTGCTTGTCAAAAATTAATCCAATCTTAGTTAGGAGGGTTTATTATTTATAAATTTGTAGAGGTATTCGGAAAAAATATAGAAGTATTTATAAAAAGAAGTAGTAAACAAACAGTAGTTATTCAGACTGGAATGGGTTGCTCATTTTATGATTGGCTTCCTATTATAGAAAAGCTTTCACAACATTTCACAGTCGTTTCATACCATCGCCCAGGCTATGGAAAAAGTGAACTAGGGAATCATTCACGTACTACATTACAAGCAACAAAAGAACTTCATACGTTATTAGAAAAACTAGATATTTACGAGCCAATCATTCTAATCGGTCATTCCTACGGAGGCTTATGTGCACAACATTTTGCGATGCTACATGAAGATAAGCTGCGAGCACTTATTTTAGTTGATTCTACTTCTATGAACTTACACCGATTAGATGAACTTCATTTACCAATTTCTGATCAAACGGATTCAGATGATATTTGGCTTAAAAAATATAATACATACTCCAAAATGGATGTAAACATGCTTTATAATGAACTAAAACCTATGCTAGCCAATCAATCAAGACAGCAAATTGATTTTTTTACCTCTCCTTCATTATATAAAACGACAGCTTCTGAACTATCGGAGTGGAAAAACTGTGCTCTTTCACTAAAAGAGCTATATAAAACATTAGAAATACCATTAATCGTTATCGGTAGAGATCCTCATTATTCTATTACTCAGTTAACTGAGGGTGGCATGCCAAAAGACGAGGCGACACAACTTGAATCAATGTGGCAAGAACTGATTCATGAACAATTACAACTCTCAATACATAACCAATATATACTTGCCGAACATGCTGGTCACGGAATCGAAAATGATCGGCCTGATATTATTATTGAAGCAATTCAATCTCTATAAATAAAAAAAGGAAGCAACTAAAGCTGCTTCCTTACTTATCTATTCATAATCTTCTTCATCATCGATTTCTTCGTAATACGCATTCCCATTACTTACATAAATAGGGCCATTCGCAACATCAATACGTAATACCCATGCCCATGGCACAGCTAAACGCTTATGTATTGCTCGCCAAAAACTCATTGATTTTCTTTCGTACTCCTGGAACTCCTGAAGTAACTCTTTGTAGGAGGAACCGTCTAACTGAATATTTGCTTCTAGCAAACGAGAATGGGCATAGTACTGCAGCTCTAGTTCAGCAGCAATTTCCATTTCTTCTTCCGTTGCCATACCAATAATTGTTCCATCTGCTGGTGCAATTTCATATACGTTGTGAACTTCAATAAGCCCTTCTTTCTCTTTCTCAAACATGTAAACAGCCTCCTTTAACACATATTTTTTATGTTACAAAGTCATACTTCTACAATAACTTCTCTCTTTCCTCTTTTTTTGATAAACTTTTACAAATTATTTAACCCGCATTAACGGGCAGTATGACCCCCACCTCAAAATTCAGCGAAAGCAAAGAAGTTAAATGGGGTATCAACTGCCCGTAAAAGCCCGATTGGTTCAACTAATAATCAGTGGGGGATGAACAAAACCCCCACTGATTAAAGTTTCACTTTATCTGATAATCTGCAGACAGTATTCTTTCAGCAAAACTGAAACAATTATTATCAAAAGTTAATTTATACACGTCAGGCATATGAAGAGTTTTCCAAAACTGAAAATCATATTTCGAATCAAAATAATTCATTAGTAATACCATAATATTTCCATGAGTACCTATTACAATATTCTTACCTTTATATTTTCTTAATATACTTTTTATACATATTACGGCGCGTCTTTATGCTATATCATTTGATTCTCCGCCTTCGTATGCATAATTCCAATCTCCCCACACTTTCTCCATAGCATCATCAAAATCCTGTACCGGCTCTGTACTTAATAATCTTTCACGTAAATCTTCTTCTATTTGTATCGATATATTATATGTATTCGCAATTCCTTGCACAGTTTGAATTGCTCTTTTATACGGGCTAGATGTCACAACATCAATATGTTTATCTTTTAATACACGTGTTACATTCTCTGCATCACAATGCCCCTTTTCAGATAACGGCCGTTCCCTTTCATCTTTTGTATATGTAGAGTGGGCATGGCGAACGAAATATATTATCGTCATTTTCAACTTCCTTTCTTATTTTCAATCTATATTCAATGAAACAAATAAGAAATCCTGTATTATAAAAAGAAAAGGACACTTTTTATAAAGCGCCCTTGTTTACATAATAAAGTTATTTCATTATAACTTCCTTCTAAACTCTTCATCTGTTATAGCATCTTGAAGAAAATTATCTATATTATTTCTCAACTTTTGGTAGGCAACTTGATCTTCTATATCGTTAAACATAATGACAGCTTCTACCTTATTACCTTTTTTATCTGTAGTATACAAACTTTTTGTCAATACGAATGCAGTAGAGCCACCTTTTTGACCAGCATATTCTAACTTACTATTATTAACTGTTCCTTTGAAAACATTCTCGATTTCTTCTTGCATTGGTTTTGGAAAATAATTTCTACTATTTATCTTTTCCATTATACTCATATAATCTTTAGCGTTTGCACCTACTAATCGATCTGACCAAATTCGCTGAAATTCCATATCTACTTTTAAGGGGATTTCACGTTTTTTCCATTCTTCTTCATTTTTCATCCATTCATGAATTTGTAAAACATGTTTATTATACTCATCCTTTGACATGTTACGTATCATTTCTAACGATTGATTTTCTGGTTCATGAAGCTCTTTTTCTACATACCCTCTCATATATAGTGAAGCAGTATATGAAGTGAACTTGTCATGACTAATAAGCTCTAATTCTTTTAAACTATCATTTACTCTTTCTATTCCAAGCTTATCTAACAAATATGTTGTATTTGCATTAGAACTATAATGAATCATTCCTTTAGCGACTTCTTCTAAAGTAATTTGTCCATTTTTCACCAATTCTCTCGTTTTGGCATCTTCTAACCAGTCAGGATGCGCTCCACCATCAGTGTTTTTAACGTAATATTTATCTAGCTCCTGCAATGAAATTTGTTCATCACGACTTATTTTCCCTTCCGATACTTGCTTAGCAAATTCAACTGCTATTACGATTTTTGCCATACTCGCTAATGGCAATTTTACATCTTCATTTATAGATGTTACTACTTCCCCATTTTTTCTAATTAGTAATGAACATGTTTTATCACCTTTATGCTCTTTTATGTACTGTAATACGTAATTAGGATCTTCTTTTGACAAATAGTACTTCATAATAAAAAAGAAAGCTATAGCGGCTACTATAATAATTCCTGCAACAATTCCTATAATCTTTAATATGTTCACAATATGCCCCCTTTACTAAATTCCCTACTATATAATTATAACGAATCTAATTACAAAATTATACAAAATAGAGTAACTCTTCCTAAAAAAGAAAGAGTTACTCTATTTCACATGATGTTATATGTCCATTTAACGTAACGACTATATTTGAGTCGCCACTTTCTTTAGCACCTTTTAGTCGATTGGAGTTAGGGGGACCAATGACAACTGACTCCTTAATTGGCGAAAGGTCCTTTCCTAACTTTTCCGCACTTACACCGTATGCAGCTTGAAATACTTCTGGCGGTGTTAATCTAAGTATGTCTGACCCTTCTGCTGTTTCAAACTGATCGTTATTGAAGAACAAATGTAATTGTACTTCTTCTGTTACCGCTGTGATCCAATGCCACCATCCCATTGGAATAAAGACAGTTTGCCCCGCCTTTACATGATAATTTTGCAATTGATTCGTTTCCGGATTTAAAATGGATGTAACTGCTTCTCCTGATACTACAACATCTAATTCCCACGCATTCGGATGCCAATGCGGTTCCCGCATATGCCCTTTTGTCATAAACAAATCAACAAACGCTCCTCCTATCATCGCTGGTAACTGCGTTGACGTAACTTCATATGCAACGTTTTTCTCATCCCTTTTAAAAAAGATATTTTTTCTCGAATCAAAGAAAAGGTTTGGAGTTCCTGAGCTTTTCTTTAAATTTTTATTATCTGGAACATAACCTGAACTACTCATTTTATCCCTCTTTTCCACTCCGAACATTTCCATCTTTACATTGTATCGTATGGAAAAAATGTATGAATGTGCCTAATCATTCACATAACAAAAAAACATGCCTTCATGATGAGAGCATGTTTTGTGATATTCTTCACATTGTTTAGTTAAAAAATAAACTTTTACTTACCATGATGTAACATTAAATCACTAAGTTCTTCTTCAATGTGATTTAATTTCGCAACGCTTTCTTTCCATTTATGAATATAACGTGAAACCCCGACAATAAATAAAACAATAATTGTGGAAAGAATAATACCATACACGATTGTTACAGTACTCATAGTTACACTTCCTTATAATTAGTAATGTGGTTATTAGTTATATTTTTATTATAAACCTTTTTCTTTTAAAATACTTCGATTTCAACTTTTTGTAACAAAATTGATTTTTCTAACATTTCGTTCATACAAATGGCATATTTTTCACAAATTATACAAAACTTCACCTTATGTACTATTACCATATGAGTTATATTATTTAATAGGAAAAAGGGGATGATATACTATGACGACTTGGTTTATTGTTATGTTAGTTGTATTTGGGGCATTTAAAATTATCGTTTCTAGCCTTCCCAACTCTGTTATTGAATCCATTATTAGCAAGTACGAAACACATCCACAACTGGAAGAAGAGAATTCGACAGTTACAATCAATGGAAATAACTTAGAAGGCGAACAAAAATCTAAAATTATTCATGATTTTAACGAAGGTTTATTTTTAGATCGCTATTATGCACCACCACACAATGAGGGCACGCCTTTAATTATCAATGCAAAACGTGGCAAAAAAGATTTTATCTTTTATATTTATAGTCATGAAGAGCATGTTGATGTTGTAAAGCAACATAAAAAGAAGGTAGTTGCTTATAGTTTACGCTCTAAAAACCTTCAAAATAATGATATGTTCGTGTCAGCTGATTTAGCTTAATACTCATATATTAGAAAAAGGAATCCATATATGTAAGGATTCCTTTTTACTATTCACTGAAAAATAAGCTCTGTTTTCAAACTATCTTTCGGTAACAGCCATCCTTTTTGATCTAAACGCTGCATTAATAATTCTCTTTGTTCTTTTGCAATACTTTCCTCTTTTGTTTTAAACGACACTTCTATTACGAAATCATCTTCTATTTTCCCTGTATTACTTAGTGGCCAAACTTCAATATTCGTTTTAATATTTTCAAATTCAGCTGTATACCTTTTCATTAATACAGGGCCATAAATACGAGAATTTTTGAGCATTTCTTCTCCCCAATTCGTATACAACCATTTGTTCATTTTTCCTGGTAACTTTTCTATTAACATGTTTTGAGCAGCTCGTTCGTTTGGTAAATCAAGTACTCCATATCCTTTAGCACTGTAGCTTTTCTTATTTGAAATACTTAACGTTTTCTTCTCAAATCCCCAATCTATTTCCGCCTCATAGTTATCGGTTTTACTATCAAATCCATCATTTTTAGCCACTTCTAGTGCATCTTGAATTACACCATTTTGAATAGGATATCTTTTTTTATATGTTAGCTCAAAATCTTTACTAAATTCTTTCTTTCGAATTCTCGCAAACCAACCTTCATTACTTAAGTTTTTATTTGCCGTATCTAAAAATTGCACTTGTATTCTTTCATAATTTGTACCAGCCTGGAAATATTCTAGTACCTCTTGATTTATCTCTTTGTTATAACCTAATACTTGTTCTGGTTTTAATAATAACTTCACTTCAAAACTAGGTGTCATTGGACTGGCAGCAAACCCTTCCTTAACGTTATAAAGGAAACAACAAAAGAAAATACTTACGAATACAAATACTTTTTTCATATACCTATCTCCTTTACATTTTAAATAACTTCTATACGTTCCATAGTAAGTGAATACACATTTTCATACCCTGCCGTGCTCAGCTTTTTCTGTAATCGATCCGTATCCTCTTTCAAAGCGTGCACTAACACCGTATGTTCTGGTAATAATGTATTTAACATCTCTTGCACGTCTCTTATACTTTGGTGAACTTTATATGGAACTCGCTTCACTCTACATTCTTTATTTACACGTTCGTTCATAATCTTTTCTGCAAAACTCCCTTTAGCAATATGCCCAGTAAATAGAATAGAATTTCGTTCTTCATGCCGAAGTTGTTCATAATATAACTGCGCTCGCTTCGTTTGCATATTCGCATCACTCATTACAACTATTCCAAAACTATTTTGCATACAGCTGTCATGATCCATAACGATTATGTTTCTTTTTAAACTCTCCATAAGTCCTTCAAGTTCTTCATTGTTTTTGATCCAATCTTTATATACGAACATCTCCTCAAATCCATCCAAAATTTCTTGATCTACTATAATGGGAAGTTCTTTATATTTTTCATACAAATACAGTACGATATCTTGCGCCCTACCAAGCGGTGGCAACGGTAGTAATGCTATTCCTTTCTTTTGCGCAACTCGCTCAATTTCTGTACATAATTCGTTTACTCGTTCATATTGCGAAACATCATCAGTATGATAAGCGGCATCAACAATTGCGACTTTTATATCACCGCGCAAATTCTCAGGTAAATTAGCTCGAAGTATGTTAGACTCTGCTGAATAATCTCCAGAATAAAATACATATGTATGGCTCATATCCACTAAAAACCAAACAGCCCCTAATACATGCCCACTATACCCCCATTGAAAACGCAATGTAGGTGTAATCTGTATCCATTCATTCGGATTACTTATCTCATCAATATAAACATAATTCAAATCTTTAACATTTTGGTCGTTATAAGGTAAATGCCATCCTTGCGCCAAATTGTAGTTTCTCCATTTTTCATAATAAGCAGGAAGTTGCTCCTTCGTATAACGGGTCGTCCAAATTTTTTTCTTATATCCATACTTCGCTAATAATGGTAAACCCATCGTATGATCTTCATGAATATGTGATAAAAATACTGCATCTAAAAATGGTACAACTCCCCTATCTATTTTTGGATAACTATCCTCATATGATCGATTAATACCACAATCAAACAATATTTTCGTCTCTTTATTTTTTACGAAGTAACAGGAACGACCATATTCTCCCGCTCCTCCCCATACTTCTATCTTCATCATGCTACCCCTTTTCGTTTTTGCTCTATATGTTGCAGAAGTAATAAGCATAATGTTGTAAGTCCAACTGAAACGACAGCCATCGCCATACCAATAGAGACTTCTCCTTGTTCAAATTGAGCAAAAATAAATGTTGCTGACGTTTCTACTGATGGAGGTAGTACGAGAAGCGATGCTACTAACTCTCTAATCGAGATTGTAAATGTCATCGCCCATCCAGCGAGAATACCTGGAATAATAAGAGGTAATATTATTTTCCTAAAAATATAAATATAATTTCCAGAAAAAATACTTCCTGCCTGCACGAGAGAATCATCAATTTGTCCAAACGACGCTTTTACATACTGCACCGTATAAGGTAAAAAAAGAACGACGTACGTTACGATAACCATGACTGGTGTATTGTAAATTGACAGGGGCATATAGGGTGAATTCCAAAATAAAATAAGCCCTACAACCATCACGATTCCTGGTACCATATTCGGTAACATACCGCACATATCAAGCCATTTTTCAGAGGACTTTTTCCCCTTTCGAATCATAAGCGCCAAAAAGACTCCAATCATAGCGGCAATAATCGCTGTTATAAGTGAAAAGAGAAAACTATTCCATAAAGCTTCTAATCCTGGAGAGCCAATTGTAAACAATGCCTCATAATGACTCGTTGTAAAGTTATTTACATGTAAGCCGCCGCCTCTTAATTTCGATAATGAAGCAATAAGTATAGAAAAATACGGGATTCCAATTGATACGATTAATAAACCAATTACATAAACCCATGCTACAATGCGCGTAAAGATAGACAATGTATACCTTTTAGATTTCACACCTTTTCCACTAACCATTGCATATGAGTACTTTCGGTTCAATACATTTTGCATATACCAAATGAGCATACATGCGCTAAGTAATAAAGAAGATAATGCTGTTGCACTACTAAAATCAATCGGCCAACTCGAAATAAATTTATGAATCTCTGATGTTAACACATGAAATCCTATTCTTCGTCCGAATGTAGCCGGTGTTCCAAATTCAGCAATCGTCTTTACGAAAATAAGTAAAGCACCCATTACATAACTTGATACTAATAACGGCAATATTATTTTTCTTAAACGATAGAAAAATCTCCCACCATGAACTGCTGCAGCTTCTTCTTTACTACTCCCTATTTGAAGTAACGTATTCTTCAACATGAAGTAAAGAAATGGGAATAAATGCAGACTCATTATTAAAACCATACCTCCTAAACTAAAAAACGAAGTTGATATCGTCTTTAGCATCGGAAAAAACTGTTCGAAATAGCCGTTCGGCTGCATGAACAAAATCCAGCCCATCGATCCAATATACGGCGGTGTCATAAATGGAATCATAAAAATAATATCTAACTTACTATACTTTCCAACATCTGTTTTACTCATAATGAACGCTAATGGAAATGCAAATATGGTTGCTCCTATTACTACGAGTACACCTAAAAGTATCGAGTTTAGAAAAATCCCAGCTAATCCACCACTCTGCATCACTTCAAAAGGCTTTAAAAAATTCCAACTACTATTTTCATATACACTAGAAAATAAAATGAGAAAAAGCGGAATGACGATTAACATCGCCACAAGTAATAACGCTAACGTCATTCCAACTTGTCTTACTGATACGAATCGATTTACCATGTAATCACCATCTTATTGAAATACTTTCTTAAATTGTTTTCCTATTTCATCTTGTTCTTTCTCAACTGTTTTCCAATCAATATTTAATACCGGAATTTCTTCTACATTCGGTCTATTTTCAGCTTTTATATCTGTTCTACCTGGCAATAAATATGCTTTAGCAACTTGTTTTTGCACATCATCTGATAATAAATAATCAATAAACTCTTTTGCACCTTCTACATTTTTACTATCCTTCATAATACCTGCTGCACGTGGGCTAATAACTGTTCCGCTTTTTGGATAAACAATATCAACCGGTTCACCCTTTGCTTTTGCACTGTACGTCATATAATCAACACCCGCAATGACCATATCTTTTGCTCCTGTTACAACTGGATCTAATGCTTCTTGGTTTGCCCCTGCTACTGTAACTTCATTTTTCTTAAGCTGTTCAAATAAATTCCATCCATCTTTTCCATTCTTTTTCACATATCCTGTTACAAAATCTAAAGCTGAACCTGAAAGTGCTGGATCTGGAAGATTCACTTTCCCTTTCCATTCTCCTTTCGTTATATCGCTCCAATCTTCAGGCGCTGTCTTTACATTTTTTGTGTTATATACAATTCCTAATGCTGAAGCACTATATCCAAAATAATGTCCTTTATCATCCGACCATTCAGAACGAAGCTTATCAGCTTGTTTCGCTTCTTTGTAAGCTAACGTTTGTCCATCCTTTTTTAATCCTTCCATCGCTGGTAAAGATGCAAGTACGACTACGTCTACGACTGGATTTTTCTTTTCAGCTTCCATTCGCGCTAAAATTTTTCCAGTTGTCCCTTGAAACATTTCTACTTTTATACCCGTTTTCTTTTCAAAGTCCTTTTGAATTTTTTCTGCTAATCCTTTTGGCCCTGCACTATATACGACAATTTTCTTTTCATTAGTCGTTTTACTTTTTGCATCTGCATTACCTGTCTTTGAGCTACACCCTGTTACGACTGCAGAAAATAATAAAGTACATACAAATAAAGACTTAAGCGAACTGAATTTCTTCATACGATTCTCCCCCTATATGATGAATACATTTTTTCGGTACATATAACGATACTGGTTTCCCAATGCTTAGCTTACTATTGTGATAAGCTGTCCATACACCGCGTGTCCCCATGTCTACTTTTACTTCATAACGTTCCCCTACATATGTAACGTGCTGAATTTCACCTGTATATATTTCGCACACTTCATTTTTCGTCCAGCTTACATGCTCTGGACGAACCATTTGTTTCCCGTCTACAAGCCAATTTGCCTTACCAACAAATTTTGCAACAAATTCATGAGATGGCTTCACATAAATGTCTTCTGGTGTTCCTTTTTGTAATACTTCTCCTTGTTTCATGACAATGATTTGGTCTGACATTGACATAGCTTCTGTTTGATCGTGGGTTACATACAATGCCGTTAAACCAATGGAATGAACGATATCCATAAGCTCTAATCGCATTTCTTCTCGCAAAATTGCATCGAGTGCACTGAGCGGTTCATCAAACAAAATGAAATGCGGCTTTGTTACAATCGCTCTAGCAAATGCGACACGTTGCTGCTGTCCGCCAGAGAGTTCATGCGGATAACGTTTCTCCATCCCTTGTAAGCGAACTCGCTTTATTGCCTCTTCTACTTTTTCCCGTAATTGATTCGTTTGCTTTGTAGCCCTTAAACCAAATGCAACATTTTCAAATACAGTCATGTGTGGCCATAAAGCAAAATCTTGAAATACCATACCTATATTACGTTCATGAGGAGATGTTTTTATTTTTTTAGCAGAAGAATACATGCACGTATCTCCGAAATATATTTCACCTTTATCTGGTTCTTCCAGTCCTGCAATCATTCTAAGTAAAGTCGTTTTCCCGCATCCCGAAGGTCCTAAAAGTGTGGTAAATTCACCTTGTTTCATCACAATTTGTAATGGCTTTAACGCCTGCGTTTTTCCAAAATTCTTTTCTAATCCACTAATTTGAATGTCCATCGTTTCACCTCTCTCCCCTCACTCTTAACCTGCTTTCATTCTATATGGAAGATTTATACTGAATGTTAATGTACTGTAAAGATTAAATTAAAAAACTTCTAATAAACTATTTATTTCTATAGATTTTTTCTATAGTTAAAATAAAAAAGGCGGCAATTCATAATGAATCTCTTAAAATTAAAAATTGTAGTGCTTATTAAGAAATACAAAAACCTTACGATCGTTGCAGAAAAACTAGGTGTTAAACAACCTACTATTACATTCCATATAAAAAGCTTAGAAGAGGAACTCGGTGTATCTTTATTCGAATTACGTTCGGGAAGGTATTTCTTAACAGAGGCTGGTGAGGCATTGCATCATTATGCTTGTAAAATAGATGCACTTATGAAAGAGGCTAGACGGGTCACGCAAGAGTTTAAAGATTTTCATAAAGGCGCTATAACAATTGGCGCTAGCTATGTACCAGCGACTTATCTTTTACCAGAAATTATCTATCAATTCCAATGTGAATTTCCAAATATAAAAATAACACTTATGGTAAAAACAGCTCCTGAAATTCGAACGATGCTACAAAATCATGAAATCGATCTCGGTGTAATTTCCGCAGCACCGTTTGATGAATCACTTTTAAAACAGACGAATGTAATGCCTGATACACTTGTTCTTGCTTTCTCCAAAGAACATTATTTTTCAAAAAAAGAAAATGTATCATTACAAGATATCGAAAAGGAACGAATATTACTACATCGTAATCCATCTACTACGAGAGATTTACTTACAAAATGGATGTTAGCTCATAACATTACATTCCAATCTGAAATTGAATTAGATTCATTAGAAACGATGAAACAAATTTTAAAATACGGTAATGGAGTTGCCTTTATTTCTAAACTTGCTATTGAACAAGAAGTACAACGAAATGAACTACGCTACATACCAATCCCTGAATTTGAATTTCAACGTAACATTTATACGATTCATCATGAAGACAGATGGAATTCTAAAATTATTTCTTTTTTACTACAGAGTATCACTTCTTATGCAGAAAAAAGTTAAAAGGCTGTCGTTATACACGACAGCCTTTTACACTATGAATCTATTTATTTTTCTTCGCTTCAATTTTTGCTTGTGCCTCTTCAGCCTTATCTAATGCTTCTGAAACTTTTTTCTCTTTTTCTTTCACATCATCTATACTATCTACAGCTTTAATAAGTTTATCAATTCCTTCTTCTTCTACTTTTCTCCGCTTTGCTACTCTTTCATTCACTTTCTCTTCTACATCTTTTGCTTTTTGAAGCATATTTTCGGCATTTGATGTTACAGCTGTTTCAAGCGCATCGTCTTTTTTCATTTGTAACACTTCATTTGCAATGTCTTTCGCTTCTAAATACTTACCGTCTTTTAATGCCGTTGCTCCGTGATCCATTTTCTCGGCCATTTCTTTATATGATTTCGCTTCATTTCCTGATTTCTCTTTTTCTGCTTTTTCAAACCACATTGTTGCATCACTATATTTTTCATCTTTCAATGATTGCATACCTGTATCAATATACGTGTCATAATTGCTACATCCAGCCATTACGACTAATAGAAAAAGCATAACAAAACTTAATTTTTTCATGCTGTTGTCTCCTTTTCTTTGCCTGCTCACTATACTGTAACATACATGAAAAAGAGTTTCAAAAACTAAAATACTAATTTGGTCATTTTTATTATTTTCTTGTTTTTAAGCCGACACATCTACTTGTTTTTTCGCCATATGTTGCTTTACTCCAACTAATACAACTAACAATAAACCTCCGCCTATTGTCATCATAACAATGCTAGTTGGCAACATATCTAATAATAATCCATATACAATCATACCGAGCGGTGCGATTGCAGTCGCAATTGTTTCAAGTAGGCCAAACACACGCCCTAAGTAGCTCGGATCTGTCGTTTTTTGCATATGTACTTGCATTGGAATATTTACAATCATAATTGCTATACCAGTTAACATCATGAAAGCAATATAGTAAATAAAACTTGCTACTTTTGGAATGATAACTAACAACGGAAAGACTGTACATAAACTTAAACCCGCAAATAAAAACAGTCCCGTATAAATAGAACGAAACGGATTATTCACTTCTTTACGCACTGATAAAGCAATCGCCCCCATTAGCATCCCGACTGCCAACATTCCCTCAACAATACCGAGTTGCTTTGAAGATAAATGCAATGTATGGACAATAATGTAGGGAAGTGCAACGGTTAGCCCACAAGCAAAAAAGTTTACCCACAATGCTACTTTCATTAAACCATATATTTCATATTGTCGTTTTACATATGAAAATCCTTCTTTTATACTCGTTAAGAAATGCTCTTTACTCTCAGCCACTTCTTTTTTATATAAATCAAATACGATAAATAATTGCAAAATAACCGCTAAAAAGAATGTAATACTATTTAACAAAAAGAACGACTGAATTGAAAAGAAACCAAATACAACTCCGCCAATAATTGGCCCTAAAATATTTGATAAAGAAGCTGCCGTTTGATTTAAAGCACTCGCTTTCTGAATACGCCCTTCATCTACTAAATTAGGAATAGACGAAGTTAATGCAACAGAATAAAAACTTGCACAAATTGATAATAATGCTGCTGAAATATAAATAAAAAGAAGTGATGGTCCAAATATAGTAGCAAGAATAAACATAATAAGCATCGTTAAGCTACTTAATAAATCTGTACCAATGACAAGCCACTTTCGATTCACACGGTCAGCTACAGCACCAGCAATTGGTCCACAAATCATCCGTGGAAGTGATCCGCAAACGAGCGTAGTTGCAAACCCCATCCCTGAACCCGTTGTCTTTAATACGTATAACCCCATTGCGAACGTATAAATACCTGCGCCTAATAAAGACGTCATTTTTCCAATCATCATTAAAATGATATTTCTCGTTGCAATCTTCATTCTTGAATCAGTTTGACCTATACTTACATCTTCCATTCTGACACTCTCCCCTTAAAAGTTAAATTGTGTTAAACTTATTATATAATCAACTTTCCAATTATTACAACAAAAAGTTTAATTGTATTTAACTTTTTAATTATAAAGGAGCTACAATATGGCAACTCTCGGCGAAAAAATTAAATCATTACGAAAAGAAAAAAAACTTACACAAACAGAACTAGCAGGTTCGGAACTGACAAAAAGTATGCTTAGTCAAATTGAAAATGGAAAAGCTACACCTTCGATGAAAACATTACAATATATTGCAGAAAAACTTGGATGTGAAACGAGTTTTTTATTAGAGGAAGACGATGATGAAATGGTAGAACTCATTCAAAAAATGGAGCGACTCATAAAGAATAAATGCGATGAAGTATATGAAACTTTACTACCTATCGTTCAAAAAGAGCTACCTTCTACTTTAAATACAGCTCGTTTATATAAACAGTTCATAACAGCAGCAGCTGTTATGAACGATTATAATATTGAATATTACGTTGAAACCGCTGTTTCTATATTTGAAAAATATACTTTGTATCGCGAAAGTACTGAAACGAAACTACTGTTTTACTATATGCTCTTCAAGCAGAAAAAATATAAAGAATGTTTACAGATGATCGCCACAATTCGTGATGAATATAAGGCGAAGAATTTAGAAATGGATCTTATTACACATATACAACTATACTTAAAAGAGGCAATTATTTTACTCGCATACGGCAATTATGAAAAATGTGAAAAAGTCATTTTAGATGCACTTGCATTTTCAAAAAAACATCAAGTGTATTATAAAACAGATGAATTTTATCGCATTTTATCTTATCAAAAAATCATCACAACTGATAAAGAACAATATTTATATTACATAAAAAAATCGGAGCAATTTGCCATTTTTACAGAAGATACTTTATCCGCTGCAAATGTAGATATATTAAAAGCTTATTACTACAACACCGTTACGAATGAATATACAATCGCATTGGAACATCTAGAACAATTTCGAGAAAAACTAAAAAATGATCCAATTTTCCAAGACGATGGGCTGTATTATCTTGAAAAAGGAAAATCTTTGTATGGTTTAAAACGTTATAAGGAAGCTTTGGAAACATTAAAACACGCTACCATACCAGATTATATGAGTCATCCACTTGATCAATCGTGGGTATTAACAGCTGGGTCTTATCGTGCCCTTTGCTATATAGAACTTCAAGATAAAAAATCTGCCTTAGAAGAGGCAAAAGAAGCTGTTCAAGCAATAGATAGCTATCCTAATTCGATCTTCACTTCATTTATTAAAGAAACATTACAAATAATACAAAAACTTTAAGAATGTCTCTAAATGGTATATTATTCCTCTTTTTTAGCAAAGATAATAATGATGGGAGGAATATAAATGAATATACAACGTGCAATAGAGCTTTCTATGTCAGCAGAACAAGCCAATGTCAATTTTCAAGGCATGCCTGTTATGATTCAACACGTCGACGAAAGCAATGAAACCGCCCGCATATATGAAGTAAAAAACCCAGGACGCGAATTAACAGTTCCAGTTAATAGCCTAGAGGAAATATAAGAAATGCCACTTCATTTTTTTGAAGTGGCATTTTTCTTTTTTTAGATTACTTATTATAAATTTCTTCTATTTTACAGGAGCTGAAAAAACAAGAACTTTCTACTTCTTTTCTTTTTGTGACCTGCTAAAATACAAACTATAGATTAATTATTCACACTATACATTAGGGGGAAAAATAATGGCATCTAATTTAGAAAAAAACAATTCTTATTATGCAGTTATATTCACTTCCAATTTATCTAATGATACAGCAGATTATAGTACAGTTGCCGATAAAATGGAGGAACTTGCAAAGCAGCAACCTGGATTTCTAGGTGTAGAAAGTGCGCGAGATCAAGCAGGGCTTGGAATCACAATTTCTTATTGGAAATCACTTGAAGCAATTGAAAATTGGAAACAGAACGTCTTACATAAAGAAGCGAAAAAAAGAGGTCGTGAGCAATGGTATGAAAACTTCCACCTACGTATCTGCCTTGTTGAGAAAGAATTTAAGTTTCATAGAGGTACTTTGTAGATATGAAGAAAAAATTAGCTCTCGTTGTTGTTCATGAAATATATGGTGTGAACAACCATATGCATCACGTTACCGACCACTTCACTTCATCTCATATAGATGTATTCTGCCCTAATCTGCTACAATCGCAACATGCATTTCCTTATAGTGATGAAGAAAAAGCATATCATTTTTTTATGAATCATATTGGATTTGAAGATGGAAAAAAGCAAATTGAAAAATTCATTTCTTCTCTTTCTAGTAGTTACACACATATTGGACTTATCGGCTTTAGTGTTGGTGCTACCATCTCATGGCTATGTAGTAACAATCCGAACATAGATTTTATTATCGGATGCTACGGTTCCCGTATACGTGACTATATTCATATGAAACCAACATGTGCTACCTTACTTATTTTCCCTGAAAAAGAAGCTAGTTTTTCAGTATCCTCTTTCATTCAAACATTGCAGCAACAAAAAAATCCTTTATTAGAAATAAAACAACTACACGGTGAACATGGTTTTCTAAATCCGTACACTGAAAAATATAACGGACACTCTACAAATCAAGCATACAATTTAATTGATTCATTTCTTGTAAAAAACACTCTTATAAAGGAGATGTAAATGACACTTACATTACTCTTACTGATTTTCATACTCATTGCCTTTTTCTTAGCACTAACTATCATTTTTGTAACCGTAAAAAAGGGGGAGTTTTCCAAACGTCCTTACTTACAATCTATTATCGTTTGCATTTTATTTTTTACAAATTGGATTTTATATTTATCAACTTTTTATGCATTACTTCCCGAAAAGATTAGTGACTTCCTATTTCTACCTATTTGGTTTTTCCTTTGTATATTAGGTTTTATCACTTTCTGGCGCGAATGGAGAAACAATCGTGTGTTCTCCATATGTATCGGTTTTCTTTCCTTTATTAGTTTTTTATTTGGGTTATTGTTGTTAGTTCTTTCGGGGATGTAACTGTTATAAAGAGGATTAAAAACCTCTTTATAACAGTCTTTTTCGTTCCATAACGAAAGGAATTATTAAATACAGAGCGTAAGCAATCACCATCCAAATGGTAAATGACATGATTTGCTGTGAGGATAATTGTGAGAATATGTTAGAAGAATGATACAAAATATAAGAATCTAAAGTTAAACCGATTGCCGTACCACATATACCTAACTTAATAACTGCATATTTTGTAGTATCTAGTCTTTTGTATAACCACATTACAAAGTATAAAGCTATCGCTGTTGCTAATTCAAGAAACGTCAATTGTAGAAAAAATCTATTTGAAGTGTATTCTAATAAAACAGAAGAACCGAAAATAATGAAGAACACTGAGGCAAAAAACCAAACGCCGATAGAAAATAAAATAGTGAGCCAAAGTTTATTATTCACTACCATTACCTCCCTTTTGTAGCTCTATGAACTTTTCCAATAACAGGTGCAAATCACCATATACTTTGTCGCTAGAAAAAGATGGATTGAATAAGGCTTGCAATGCCAATCCATCAATTAATGCATTACATAAAACGCTCCACGTTTCAGTTGAAATTTGAGATGTCATTGTACCTCCTATATTTTTATTTAACACTCTTGTTAATTGTTGGTTTTCATAATGTAACAATCCACCAATTTTATCTTTCATCGCATCATTTTGTAATCCGCTAGCTACTAATTGAAAAAACAAATGATGATACATTGAATCTTTCACACATCTACTTTTAGCAGACTGTAAAGCCTTTTCTAACTGTACATCCTTTCCTATTTGTTCCCACGACGCTTTACAAAACGCTTCGGTTACTTCAAGTAATAATTGATCCTTCGTTTTAAAATGATAATATACGGTACCTTGTGTAACTTGAACACTTTCTGCAACTGCTTTTAATGTCAACTTTTCCATCCCGTACTCTGCAATAATTGTTTTTGCTGCTTCTAGTAACTTCTCTTTATTAACAACGTTTGGTTTTGCCACTTCTACGACCTCCTTTTAAGTTAGTTAGATAACTAACTTAAATTATACAGAAAAATCAGATAAAACAAAAGGAAGAAAAGCCACCATTCAACTTTTCTTCCTTCTATCTTTACCTTTAGCTTTCACTGTCACTGATTCACAAGGTGTATAATATATTTGAGGTGTCGCCTTATCAACAAACATCATAAACGTAATGAAGCCGATAATAAAGAAAATAAACAACGTTAACAAAATTGCTCCTATCGTTAAAAGTATCATAACACCACCCCTATATCTTTCATGTTATTACACTTTTCGCTATTAAATGAGCGTAATCCTTTTTAGAAAAAGAAACGTAACAAAATAATCACAATCACTCCCGTTAATACTGTACCTAATAAACTACGAGTATATATCGCTACAAGAAATGTTGGGATTGCTGCAATAAGATAATCCCATTGCATCGTCTCATGCATAAATAATACTTGTGCTAAAAGTGCTGCTAATATCGCAATTGGTATGTAATTTAACCATTTTAAACCCCAGTCCGGAATTTGAAGTTTGCTAAATACGAGTAGAGGTAAAATACGTGGTACGAGTGTAACAGCTCCTGCTGCTAGTAAAAGTAACAGTACGTCCAATCTCATTTCCATTTTTCAATCACCACTCCAATCGTCGCAGCTAGTAATGTTGCGATAATAACCGCTATACTATCTGGCATAAATAAGTGTGAAACGTATGCAATCATAATTGCTACAATTGCAACAGTAAGATGTATTGCTAGTTTCGGTTTACTACTTATAAGTTGAAGGACAAATAACCCGATAAACATTGCTGGTAATGCATAATCCATGCCGTACGTATGCGGATCTGGTATCCACTCACCAAACAACCCGCCAATAATAGTAGCAAGAATCCAATTTAAATATGCTGTAACATTTAAGCCCATCATCCATCTGTCGCCTACATATCCTTTTTGCGCTGCGTGCTGTACTGCAACGCCGAACGTTTCATCTGTAATTTGAGAACCGATAATTACGTTTTTGACTAGGGGAAGCTTCGTAAAGTACGGCGCGAGCGCAGCACTCATTAGAAGGTGGCGTAAATTAACAAAAAAGACGGTGAAAATAATTGCTGAAGCAGGAGCACCAGCTGCATACATACCAGCTAATATAAATTGGGCAGAACCTGCATAAATTAAAGTGGACATAAACGCAATTTCAATGATGGAAAAACCTGCTGTTTTTGCAATTACACCAGCTGCTATCCCGATGCTTAAATAACCAAATACAGTCGGTAAACAATCTTTTACTCCTTGCTGAAATGTATCATCACTTTGCAAAGCTACATGTGCCTGAGCTTTACTCATTCGTATCATCCTCCATTCCTTTCATCGTTCGTTTTCCAGTTACGACATGAACTAAATCAATATTTTCACGCCATAACGTATCTAACTTATCCGCTCCAAACTCCTTCGTAATTTCCTCAACCATAATATCGTGCCGCACATACTCTGTAGCAACGAGAACTAAAGCTGGGTCATACGTTGTAACGGCCCATGAAGTGCTATCATTTGAGAAGTTCGCAATTAATACTTCTTCCCCGTCACGAGCAATAACAGTTAAATGACCACCCATTCTCTTTTCAACGACGTGGGGCGTCATATAATTATGGTGAAACGTCGCGCCTATTTTTGTATTGGGAGCACCAAATAAGATTGAAAATATATGTACACCTTCCTCTTCTTTTTGATGAATATATGGTTCAATTTCATGCACTTGATCTTCCCATACAGAAATCCATAACTCTTCCTTCGCCCTATTAATTATATTGCATATTTCTTTTACAACACGATCATTTGAGCGAATATGCGAAATTACATCTATTTGTCGCTCTTGTTCTAAACCATTTAATTTCTGATTTAAAAATTCAAAGGACTTTTCAAAATCTTTTCGCATTCGATTCATTAACTCCGTAGCTGGTACTGGTACATATTTCACTGGTTCAGTAGGAACGATATGCACTGATCCTTTATCCATCAATTTACCGAGCACTTCATAAATCATCGAACGAGGTACCCCTGTTTGCTTACTCACTTCATACCCTGTTACTGGGGAATGTTTTAGTAGTCCAATATACGCTTTACATTCGTATTGGGAAAAACCTAACTTTTGTAATTCCTTTATAATTTCATCCATCGGTAATCCCCTCTCATTCTATATAACTCTCATTTCCAAACAATACATATATGTTAGTAGTTATTAGTATACCTACTAATATAAAAAAACAGACCCGCAAAGTCAATTGATAATTCTGAAATTTCAACCGCAAATAAAAAGCCTTCTTATGAAAGGCTTTTTGTACATACTATTTCACTTATTTTAGCTGCAACGTATTTGATAGGTTCTCCTCCAAATGTTCTCGTAAAGTAGAACCTGTATACTCTTCCCTAAATACACCGGCCTTCACAAATAAAGGAATGACTTTACTAAAGAATAGATTTAGTGACTTTGGAGGTCCTCCTGGGATAGCAATAAATCCATCTAACGCTCCCGCCTCAAACCTATCCATAATTTGTTTCGCAACGTCTTGCGCTGTACCAACCGCAACCCAATGAGCCGATCCAACAACTTCTGGTCGTTCTAGTATTTGTTCAAGTGTTGGTTCATTTTTAATAATGTAGTTCCGTAATAATTCGGCATGTGTTTTACTGCGAACAGTTTGATCCTGACTTGGCAACATCTCTTCCGTAATCTTACTTTCTAGCGGCATCTCTCTCGCATCTAGTCCAAGAACCATTTCAAGTAACGCATATCTCTTTTCTTTTGTGAGATGTTGATGTGCTTGCCTATGCATTTCTAACGCTTCTTCATATGTATCACCAATAAAGAAATATAATCCAGGTAATACGCGTATATCATCTTGCATTCGGCCATGCTGTTCTGCTCTTCTTCTTAAATCTTGACGCAGTTCTATTCCTGACTCTACATCTGGCGTTGCAGCAAAAATTGCATCCGCAACAGAAGCTGCAAAATTCCGGCCTGACTCCGAAGCACCAGCTTGAAATAATGGCATTTCCCCTGAAATATGCTGCGGAATATTAAGTGGACCTTTCACCTTAAAGTATTCACCATTATGCTTAATAGGCTTTACCATCTCTCTAATCACATCAGGGTTATCTACTTTCAATACTTCATTAGGGTGACTTCTCCAAAGTTTTCTTACTAACGCTGTACATTCTGCCGCTTTCACGTATCGCTGCTCTGATGATGGCATCCCTTCCTCACCGAAGTTTTCAGCACCGTCAATGGATGTGACAATATTCCATCCTACTCGGCCGTTACTAATCCAGTGTAAAGATTGTAATTGCCTCGCTAATATATATGGTGGATAAAACGAAGTTGAAGCAGTCGTAACGACTCCAATTTTTTCTGTTGCATAAGCAATAGCTGTAAATAGTAATGTCGGATCTAAAATGACATTTCCTTTATTACGAGCGATTAAATCTGGATGCGCCACTAAATAATCTGCTTTAAAAACAAAATCTAACTTCGATTTTTCCGCTTGTTTCGCTAGCTCTACTTGCTCATTGATTCCCGAATCAAATATACAATCTTCTTTCTTTCTAGAAATTAAACATAATCCAATACAAAGTTGTTTTTTTGTAGACATATACACACCATCCCCTTGTTTTAATTCACTTAGTTAAACAAATGTTGCTGTCATTATGAAATTCCATTCTGATGAAAATATATAAAATGATATTGATAATCATTATCATTTTATGATGTAACTGTAATAAAAGCAATATAAAAAAGACTTCCGCTATGGGAAGTCTCCTATCTCAATATTTCATTCGCTTCTTTTTCATAAATTTTATCAAATGAAGTCATAACGCGTTGTGATGCTGAAATCATTTTTTGATCTGTCATAAGATCTGCCATCTCTTTCGTCATATCTACATTTGAATTTTCTAGCATATGGTTTTTTACTAAGCCTGTTCCGTTCGGTAAATCAGCAATGTTTCCTTCTGCTAGTGCAAAGCTTTTGTTCTCTCTTTGCATTAGACGTGCATTCGCTTCTGCATCTACTGTTTTTGTTTGCAGGCGAGCAATATTATTTTGTGTTACTTCATCATATAATGTACCATCTGCTTGTACAGCTACCTTTGCTCCTTCAGGAATACGAATACGTTCATTATTCTCTCCCATAACAAAAGCGCCAGATGATGTTTGCAAATAACGATCACTATTTATTGTAAAACTACCATCTCTCGTTAAAAACGTTTCATCGTTTTTAGATGTCACGAAAAATGATGTTGTACCGTTTGCACCGTCATCTAAAAAGAAATCTGTAGCACTATTTGTCATTTGTATATTTCCTTGTACTAAGTTCACATGCGTTGCGGCTGGTACTACAGCGTAATCGACCGAACCGATATTTGTCACAGCTCCATCACCACGGCGATATGTATCTTGTACATCAAATACTTTAGAAGTCATGTTTTCTGCTTTAAATCCTGTCGTTTGAGCATTTGCAACGTTATTCGAATGAACATTAATACGCTGCATGTAATTCATCATACCCATAGAACCTATATAAAGACCGTTCATACTCGCTTGAATAAGGCAGTTGCCTTATCCTTCACCTCTCTTCTATGATGTTTGCAACATTTGTTTCGCTAAATGTTCAGCTGTAGCGATATGTATATGTTGCTTCACGTCTTGTCCATCTGTCATTAATACAATAGGAGCTGATGATACTGCTGGAATTTTCAATAATTCACCACTACTTGCAGTTTCATCAAATTTCGTAAATACGATACCATCAATATGAATATCTTTAAAATTCGTAATGATTTCAATCATATCCTTACTTTTCATCGAAGCTGATAACGTTAAACAAATATAATCTGGTTCTACTTGTCCCATCGTTTCAATCATTTCTTCCACTGTTTCTGACGCACGATAATTTTTTCCGGCTGTATCAATTAAAATATAATCGACGCGGGATTCTTCTTTAAAATACGTAAGCGCTCTTGTCATGGCAGCTTCATCACGGACAGCGATTACTTCAAAACCGATTGTCTTTACGTAATCTTGCAGCTGCTGTACTGTTCCAATGCGTGAATGATCTGTCGTAATGAAACCGACCGTTTTGTTCTTACCGTGGAACTGCCATGCCATTTTTGCAAGTGTCGTCGTTTTTCCAACACCAGTTGGACCGATTAATGCAATTGTTTGCACTTCTTTTTCAAATACGTTTTCCGTATTGAAATGCGACCTCATATCTTCTAATATATATTCGATCACTTCTTCTTCTGTAATCATCGTCGCATTCTCAAACTTCACTTTTAACTTTTCAGCATATGCATGAATGAAGTATTGTTCTACATCGTTTTGTTCTAGCATGCGAATTACTTTTTGAATAATAAACGGTACAGATTCTTGCTTTTCTTTCTTTACAATCACTTCTTCTTTTTTGACGGGAACGACTTTTTTCACAGCTTTTTGCTTTTTCGTTACTTTCGTTTCTTCCGTCTGTTTCACAACGACGATACCTTTTTCAAACAGCTTTAATAGTTTCTCTTTCTTTCTTGTCCATTCTTCACTATTTCCTGTTTGCATCGCCGCGTATGACATAGAAGTCGTCACGTTTTCTAAATTGTGCAGTACCGATTGAATGCCGTTTGCCTTCACAATTTGTTCTGAAGGATCGTTCACAACTTCCATTAATTGTTCATGAAATTGAGCTGTACCTTCGTTCACGTCTTCTTGTTTATCTTCTGGAAAAGCAACTAACATTTCATAATTCTTTTTCCAAAAAAACGGGATATTTCGTTTTACACTTTCATCGACAACGTAATAATAATCTGTACCATATTGGTCAAATAACTTTCGATACAATTCATTTTTCGAAGCTGCTTTTATTCGCATTAACGCTTCTTTCTTTTCTGTATTTTCCATTACTTCACCCCCTACTATTCAATGTAAGCAATTTGATCTACAACAATTTCTGGAGCTAATTCACTAATACAAAGTACTTGTGCTTCTATTTGATAACGCTCTAGCAGTCTTACAATCGCAAACCTGAAATCTTTTCTACGCGTTAATAATACTGGTTCTCTTCCCATTAACCTCGCTTGTTTAAATACGCGTTGTACTTGCTCAACGACTCGCGATTCTAAATCTAAATCCCAGTTTAATAAATAACCTTGATAAGAATTGTTTACAACGTCCGCATCTAACTCGATTGAATCCGAGAAAAGCGCCGCATAAATTTTACCGTCAGGATTTTTCGCATTTTCACAAATCACTTTTGAAATACATTCACGAACGAATGACGTTACACCGTCAACATGATTTTGATAAATTTCTTTTCCGTCAATAATACCTTCAATAATAGTTGGTAAATCACGAATAGAAATACCTTCTTTTAGCAGTTGTTTAATGACATTTTGAACGAGTGATAAGTCGATTTCTTTCTTCTTAATCTCTTCTAATAAAACGCCGTTATCATTTTCAAGCGAATTAATTAAGTCTTTTACATGTTGACGCTGAATTAACTCATGAAGATTACGTCTAACGACAACATCTAAATGTGTAATTAATATGCTAAGCGGCTCTAATACTTGATAGCCTTTCATTTGAGCATCTTGTACCATATGCTCTAAAATCCAATATCCATCTTCACCGAAAATCGGATCTTTCGCTGGTTCTGCATCTAAATCAGCCATTACATTCGGTGTTTTCAGTGCTAATAAGTAACCTGATTTTAAAACACCTTCAGCTGCCTTCGCACCTTTAATACGAATAATGTAACGTCCGCGTGGTCTAAAACTCGTATTATCTTTAAAGTTAATTCCCGGAACGTTAATACCAAGGTCGGTAATAATCGATTTCCTCATAAGAACAACTTTATCACGAGCTGTTTCCCCGTTAATTTTCTGCTTTACAAGTGCTGCTAAATCTAAACCGAGTTCTACAATAATTGGATATTTATCTGTAAATACTCCGAATGAATCTTCCACTTGTTGCAGTTGTTCATCTTCGCCTTGAATCATTTCTAATTCTTTTTGAAGCTCGTCTTCTTTTTCTTTCTTTATTCGGTTTTTATTGCGAATTCCTAAGAAGATAATTGTTCCACCAACGAGTGCGAATGGTAGAAATGGTAGCGGAGTAAAAATACCCATTGCGATAAATAAACCACCAAGCGCATATACAACGACTTCATGTGCTAATAACTCTTTAAAGATTCCTTCAGTTACTGTATCCGGTGAACCGTCAAATACACGTGTTACGATAATACCAGTTGAAATCGCAAGCATTAACGAACCAATTTGGTTTACGATTCCGTCACCGACAGTTAACTGTGTATAGTGAATAGCTGCTTCAGCAAAACTCATGCCTTGCTGCATCATACCGACAATTAAACCGAAAATAATATTTACGAATAAAATGACAATCCCGAAAATAACGTCCCCTTTAATGAACTTTCCGGCACCATCCATCGCTCCGTAAAACTCTGTTTCCATATTTAATTTCTTTCGTTTTGCTTGTGCATCTTTTTCAGTAATAATACGCTGGTTTAAATCCGCATCGATTGACATTTGTTTCCCTGGTAAAGAATCAAGTGTAAAACGTGCTGCAACTTCAGCTGTACGGGATGCACCGTTTGCAACGATAAACTGGAATATGATTAATACTGTAAAAATAACGATACCAATTAATAAGTTCCCGCCAATTACAAACTGACCGAACTCTTCAATAACATGCCCCGCATTTCCGTCTGTCAAAATCGCTCGCGTCGTCGATACGTTAATCGATACGCGGAAAATCCCGATTAATAACAGCATCGTCGGAAATGACTTTAATTCATCCCACTCGTTAATACTTGTTGCTCGCATATAAATAAGCACTGACATACTTAGTAGAAAAACGATAACGATATCAAGTATAAATGGTGGAAGTGGAATTAAGAGCGCCACTACGAATGACGCTGCTAGAAAGATAGAAAAATAGGTTCTTGCAGAATCTATCTTAAACACAAGAGATCTCCTCCAACCGCGCTATTATACTTCAAGTTCATTTGTTTGAATTAAATAGCGCATAACTTCAATTACAGCTACGTATAAATCTTCTGGAATCGTCTCATCTTCCTCGACTTGATAATATAAAGAACGAGCAAGCGGACGGTTTTCCACCATTGGTATTTCTTGTTCGCGGGCAAGCGTTCGTATATATAATGCGAGCTCATCTTCCCCTTTTGCAACGACAATTGGGGCCGCATCAACGTGTTTATTGTACCGAAGTACGACCGAAATATGAGTCGGGTTGTTTACAATAAACGTTGCGCCATCCATTTTCTTCGCAATTGTTCCTTGCAAGATGGCATGCATAAAGTTTTTTCGTTTCCCCTTCACCTGCGGGTCCCCTTCATTATCTTTATGCTCTTGTTTTACTTCTTCTTTTTTCATCTTAATATCTTGTTCGTACTCCCATTTTTGATAAATAAAATCAATAATAGAAAGAACGATTAATATAATTAAAATAGCTAAAAAGATAAATTTAATTTGTCTAATAATTTCAGTAAGTGACGCAGTCCAGTTAAACCCAATCATGCTCACGATTTTCTCTAAATTCTTTTTAAAGAGGACGTAAGCGACGTAACCGATTAATCCCATATAAAATAGTGATTTCAAAATATCTACTAAACTTTTACGACTAAACAATCTCGTAAAATAGTTTTTCGGGTTAATACGCGACGCTTTCGGCTTAATAACTTTAGAAGAAAATAAGAAACCGACTTGAATCATATAATTGAATAAATGAAAAGCGTATACGAGTATTAAGATTGGAGCTGATACTTTTAATAATAAAATCCCCATTAAATAAAAATACTCGGTCGAATCTGTATTTTTTCCAATTTGATCAAACAACACCGATACAGAATTGGCAATCTCAAACCCTAGCCAATCTCCGAAAAAGTAAACGACAACTGCTAATACAAGAATGGAAAATAAATTATTTAAATCTTTACTCCGGGCAATATTCCCTTCTTCACGCGATTTTTTACGCTTCTGCGGGGTGGCCTTTTCTGTTTTATTATCCTTTGCCATGCGCGTCCCCCTACTTCGTTAAGAAAAAGTTAAATAGTTTCGTATATTCCTCAAGCAATACGTCCGTCATATTTTTAAACACATAACCGAGCATCGGTACACTCATCGCAATAAACAAAATACCACACGTAATTTTAATGACGTACGCATTCATAAAAACGTTTAATTGCGGAGCATTTTTTGCGATTAAAATTAAAACAAAGTTAATGATGAATAAACTTCCCATAAGCGGAAGAGCAATTTCAACCGCTGATGTTATCGCAAATAATAACGTTGCGAGTAGACTATCTAAAAAACTAGTCGTCAGCAATTTTGAAATCGCCTCTGTATATTGAAACGACTTTAAAATCGTGGCAACGAAATAATTAATGCCGCCAAGTGAAATAAAAATAATGAGGAAAAATATATCAAAAATAGTTGAAAGTAAAGTAGACTGTGAACCTGCATTTACATCAAACAAACTTGCCTGTGACAAACCGATGTCAAAGTCTAAAATATGCCCAGCCATTTTCGGTATATTCCACAGCATTTCTACAATTTTTGAAAGTGATAATCCAATTACAATTTGCGTACCTGCATAAGCTGCCACGTCCCAAACTGTCTTAATATGAGAGACATCAACTTGATCGGCCACTGTAATTGAAAGAGCAAGCCCAACTGTAACCTTCGCCATTGCTGGAATGGATCGACCTGAGAAAAACGGTAAAAAATATAAAAATGAAGTAATACGGCAAAACGCAAAAAACGTCGCCGCCCATAATTCCATATTCATTTCAGTTCACCTATCTTAGTACGAACGCAATAGCGATGGGATTTTATCAAATAAATCTAAAATAAGCGTCGTTAACTCTTGAAACATCCAAGGACCTAAAATGATGATAACGAGTACAATACTCGCCATTTTCGGTAAAAACGTCAGCGTTTGCTCTTGAATTTGCATCATCGCCATAATGACAGCGATGATAATAACGACAATCATACTTACGCCGGCAACCGGCATTAAAATCATAACCCCTTTATAAAAAAAGGTTTGAAAAATATCTATTATTGGTGACGTATTCATTTATATGACTCCTATCACATAGCATCAAACGCTTCAGGCGACCGTTTTAAACATAATGTCGACGATTTTTGTATATCCACCTAAATATACGAAAACGAGTATTTTAAATGGTAAACTTAAAATCATCGGCGGTACCATCATCATCCCGAGGTACATTAAAAGTGTACTAATAATTAAATCTATAAATACAAACGCTAAATAAATGAACATCCCCGTTAATAATCCTTTTTGAATTTGCGTTAACGTAAAGGATGGCACGAGCGTAAATAAAGAAAGATCTTTCAAATCTTTCGGCAACTCTTCTCCGCGCACTTTCAGCATCATCTTTAAATCATGCTTATACGTATGCTTTGACATATACTCTTTCATAATCGGAGCTGTCGTCTCCGCAGCTTGACTTACAGTTATTTTCTCTTTCGTCATCGGATCCCACACATCGCTCTTCAATTGCCCGAGTACAGGCTGCATCGTAAAGAGTGATAAAAATAAGGCAAGTCCAACGAGTACTTGGTTCGGTGGTAAATTCATTACCCCAAGTCCTTGACGTGTAATCCCAAGAACGATCATAAAATAAGTAAAATGTGTAAATAATAGAACGATAGAAGAAGATAATGATAAAAGGGTAACGAGCGCAAATAGCTGTACACTTGAATTGCTCGTAAACTCTTTTCCATTTTCGAAATTAATAAAACCGTTTTGGGCCGCATACGCTGGATTTACAAAAATAATTGAAAAAACGATAGAAAATACGAAAATAACGACTAATAATGATAACTGTTTCTTTATTCTCATGATGGATCCTCTACTTTTTTCGTTTCACTCTTCACCGCGTCTTCTAGCGCTTGTTGAAACTGATTTCCTGTCCCTGTTAATTGCACAGATTGGACACCGTTATTACTAATAACAGTGAACACTTGCTTACCGTCTACTTCAAATAAAAAGGCACTCGTTTGATGATTTAAATACACGCCGTCCTTCACTTGAATATGGCCATTTTCACCTTGTTTAAAAAACTGCTGTTTGCGCGTCTTTTTCGTCATATAATATGCACCATAGCCGAGCGCACCAAACAGTAAAACGACTTGAAATAAGGTCGTCATATACGACATATGACTCCTCCTCTACTCTTTATCTAGCATTTGACTTTGCGCTTTCATAAGCGCAGCTTGCTTCTTGTCAGCTTCAATTTCAGAAATGATAATACCGAACTTCTCGTCCATTACAATCGCTTCCCCAATGCCGACTTTCATATTACTTAAATACACATCTACTTTATGTCCTAAGTTTTTCTCAACTTCAAGAACATCGCCCACTTTTAACTCTTTCACATCACCGAGCGTAATAGATGACTTCCCAAGCTTTACACCAAGTTCAATCGAAATATCCGAAACAGTATCAATATGTGCTTTACCCGCTTCATTTCGCTTTCCTGCAAATTCTTCTAATCCCATTAATGACACAGGAGATACTTCATGCTTCATATGGATCCTCCTACTCTACAAAACTTTTAAATAGGAGCGCCTTACGCGTTCCATCTTTTCCAATAAAACAATTAAATTTATGTTTTCCATCTACAAAACCGAGCAATTCATCCGAAACTTTCGTATGAAGCGGAATAATATCGCCTTCTTCAATTTGCTCAATGTCACCCATTGTCATCTTCTGCTCACCAATCGCAACGTGAACAGGTTTATACACTTGATTTACTTTCGCTTCCACTTCTGAAGTATACTTTTTACGCTTATCCGAAGAATGTTCGACAATATTTTCAGACGTTAACTTATCCATAATCTCTTCAACAGATAAAAACGGAATACCGATACGCACCGTCGTATTCCAAAAATCCGTTTTCATATTTACGTTTAATAATGAAATGATATCACTCGCTGTCGTAATCTTTAATGCATTCGGATCTGTCTCTGTCGTTACAAATTTCGGTTCAATCGCCACAACACTTTCAAATGATTGCTCTAAATTTTTACATAGAAGTGCAAAAATATTATCAAGCGTTAAAAACTCGAATGCAGTTAACGGTCTACGCATCGTAAAATTACGCTTACTATCTCCGCCAAGCCAGCACTCATGAATGTAAATAACAAATGCTAAATCAATCTCAATAACAATTTCTCCAAGCTCTGGAAGTCCGAGATCAATGACGCAATATAAATAGTAATCTTTCGGCATTTTCTCCACATACTCACTCGTAAATGGTACTTGCTCCACTGTCGAAGGCTCTAACTCAATCGGAATACGCATACGCGCTGACAACGTCTGTGACGTTTGCTTACCAAATGTAGAAGCAATCGCTTGCAAACTACGTAAATGTTCAACACCGAACTTCTCCGGTCTATTAAAATCATACTCTTGAAATTTATCTTGCTTCCCTGCTTCTTGTGCAAAAGCTGGCATTTCCTCGCCTTCATTTACCGCCTTCAGCAGGGCATCAATTTGCTCTTGGCTTAATTTATCGCCACTCATGAAAATCCCCTTCCCTACCTTTTCAATTCAACGATTTCAACGTACATCTTTCCATTCTTCGTCAAAATCTTTCCGGTTCCAATCTCTTCATTCTCAAGCATAAGACGCACCGTATTTTTCGTTGAATTTTCAAGACGATACAATGTACCTTTCGTAATATGAAGCAGATCTTCAATTTTCTTTTTCGTATTTCCAATTTCAAAATAAATTGTTAACGGAATATCATCTTGTAATTTCAAATCTAGCCAACTCCCATATCATGTTCACGAAAATTTCATGTTCTCTCTATATAATGAAATCTCTTATTTTGAAACGTCGATATTTAATATTTTTTTAATATATCCTTGCGTTTCTTTAAATGGAGGTACGCCTCCGTACTTTCTCACATTACCAGGACCAGCATTATAAGAAGCAAGCGCTAATACTAAATCGCCATTATTTTTCTTTAAATAACCGCTTAACTCTTTCACGCCGCCTTCAATACTTTCAGCTGGTGAAAATGGATTTTTTATACCCATCTCTTTCACATTCGCCGGCATAAGCTGCATAAGCCCCATCGCACCTGCATGTGACACCGTTTTCGGATTGAAATTAGACTCCACTTCAATCATTTTTTGAATTAACGTTTTCGGAATTCCGTATGAACGGCTCACCCGATCAATAATATCCTCATACTTCCCTTCATTTGAAGAACGTATTTTTTGAATATTATACTTCTTCGTTAATCCCCACGTATCAACAGCCTCATTTTTCATTTCCGGGAAACGTCGTTCGAACTCTTTTTGTGCAACTTGCACTTCGTCGACTTTCTTCGTTTCAGGCTTTTCTTCAGGCTTACTCGCTTCCTCTACTTTACTAGAATCACCTTTATTAACGAGCGTTTCTATTTTTGTAGATTGTACCGGCTGACTCATATCCTCTACTTTTGCCGGTTGCGTAGTAGCCTTCGTCTCCTTCATAGGCTCGCTTTGCAACTTCTCCTGAAACCTACTACTAACAAAAGCCTGCGGACTACTTAACTTTTGCTGAAACTGTCCTTTTTTATATGCAAGTACTTCTTTTACTATATTTCCAATTACCATAATATCACCTTTTCGGTAAACAAAGATAATCTAATATTAGAGTTTTTTCGTAAAGTTTGCAATAATCCTTTGCAATTAAATTGTAATAAAAAAACGACTAAATTGTTAAACTGTTATTTTTTTATATTTATTAATTCAAATTTTCAGTTGACACCCATTATAGCAAGGCTTACAATAAATTCGAAATCGATTTTTTCGCATATTACCGTTTTTCAATTTGCAGAAAAGTCAATATAAAAAAATGGGGGTTCTTTTACATGAGAATTAATACAAACATTAATAGTTTACGTACGCAAGAATATATGCGTCAAAACCAAGCAAAAATGAGCAATTCTATGGACCGTTTATCAAGCGGTAAACGTATCAACAACGCTTCTGACGATGCAGCAGGTCTTGCAATCGCAACTCGTATGCGTGCACGTGAAAGCGGTCTAAACGTAGCTGCTAACAACACACAAGATGGTATGTCATTAATCCGTACAGCTGACTCAGCTTTAGGATCTGTATCTAACATCTTACTTCGTATGCGTGACCTTGCAAACCAATCTGCAAACGGTACAAATACATCTGATAACCAAGCTGCAATGCAAAAAGAATTTGCAGAACTACAAAAACAAATTACTTACATTGCAGATAATACTCAATTCAATGATAAAAACTTATTACAGTCTAATTCATCTATTAACATTCAAACTTTAGACTCTTCAGATGGTAACCAACAAATTGGTATTGACTTAAAATCTGCTTCTTTAAAATCTCTTGGAATCGAAGATTTAGCAATTGGTGCTTCTGTAAATCCACTTGCTAAGGCTACTGTGGAAGCAAGTGAAGCTTACGACAAAGCGAAAGCTGATACTGCTGCTTTCGCTAAATCAATTGCAGATACGGCTGCTACTGGTACTGGTGCTGCTAAAGTAGATGCAACTGCGGTTGATGCATACATTCAAGAAGCAGATCCTACTGCAAAGGGCAATTTATACACTGGATTAACTGCTGATCAAAAAAAATTAGCAGATGAGTATAATACATTAAAAGCTGCTGAAGATGGAAAAAAAGCTGAACTGACTATGGCTACAACTAAATCAACAGCTGATGGTACTGCTAAAGGATTAGTTGACGCGTATGATGATGCTAAAAATCTTGCTATGAATGATCCTAAAGCTAAAGCATACCTTGAAGCTAAAATGGCTTATGAAAAAGACACAAGTAATGTTGCTAATAAGCAAAAGTTAGACTCTACTAAAGAAGCAATGGAAAAAGATCCAGCTTCTAAAGACTTAGTTGTAAAATTAGATGCTGCTAAAGCTGCTGCTACAAATGGCACTCCATTAGATGCAGTAAGTAAAATTGACGCTGCATTAAAAACAGTTGCTGACAACCGCGCAACGTTAGGTGCTACATTAAACCGCCTAGACTTTAACGTAAACAACCTTAAGAGCCAATCTGCTAGCATGGCTTCAGCTGCTTCTCAAATCGAAGACGCTGACATGGCGAAAGAAATGTCTGAAATGACTAAGTTCAAAATCTTGAACGAAGCTGGAATCAGCATGCTTTCTCAAGCAAACCAAACTCCACAAATGGTTTCTAAATTATTACAATAAGCCATTTGAGTTAGTTTCATGAATAAACCTCTCTGCTTGCGGAGAGGTTTATTTTTTCTATATAAATGAATTTTTTGTAAAATCTTTCTTTTTCAGATAGGATAGAGCATCTACATGGCGTAAAAGCGGTCAGTGCTTATCTTGATCCCCTCTTATGTTAAAACACAAATAGCAAATAAGCATAAGCCTTTTTATCTTTTCATGACCGTTTATTAGCTTGTGAACACTAACTATATCAAACTGTAAGGAGTGTCTATTATGCGTATTGGTACGAATGTTTTAAGTATGAATGCTAGGCAATCGCTATATGAGAATGAGAAGCGTATGAATGTGGCGATGGAACATTTGGCGACTGGTAAGAAGTTAAATAACGCTTCTGATAATCCTGCGAATGTGGCGATTGTGACTCGTATGCATGCGAGAGCGAGTGGTATGCGCGTGGCGATTCGAAATAATGAGGATACGATATCGATGCTACGTACTGCGGAAGCTGCCCTTCAAATTGTGACGAATGTTTTGCAACGTATGCGTGATTTAGCTGTTCAATCTGCAAGTGGTACAAATTCAAATAAAAACCGTGATTCACTAAATAAAGAGTTTCAATCTTTAACAGAACAAATTGGCTATATCGATGAGGCGACTGAGTTTAATGATTTATCCGTATTTGACGGACAAAACCGTCCTGTTACGTTAGATGATATTGGTCATACAGTAAATGTAACGACACATATTCCCCCTTCCCCTACACAACATGACATCAAGATTTCTACTGAACAAGAAGCAAGAGCTGCAATTCGTAAAATCGAAGAGGCCTTGCAAAGCGTATCCCTTCACCGTGCCGATCTTGGCGCTATGATTAACCGTCTACAATTTAATATCGAAAATTTAAATAGCCAAAGTACAGCGTTAACAGATGCTGCTTCCCGAATTGAGGATGCGAATATGGCGCAGGAGATGAGTGACTTTTTAAAATATAAATTGTTAACTGAAGTTGCACTTAGTATTGTTTCACAAGCAAATCAAATTCCGCAAATGGTATATAAATTACTGCAATCATAATTGTCATTCCACTCTTTGAAACAATTCCACACAAAACAAAAGGGAAATACATATAAACTATGTACTTCCCTTTTATTTTTCACTCAATACTTCTATGGCGCTACCGTCATAACTTGTCCTCTACGGTCGATCCTTATTTTCATTTTTCCGTCTTGTGCGTTATATAAACCTAGCTTATTTAATTCTATTTTGCATTCTTGTACGAAAGTTGGTAATTTACGAATTTGATTGACATCCGAACTTTTAATAAAATTAATTAAATGTTGCGTCATGTCTTTCACATCTTGCACGAGTTCTTCTTTTTCTCGTTTTAATCTTTCATTTTCCAATTGTAGCGCTCGCAATTCACTTTCTAGACTACTTCTATTAGACTCTTCTTTGAAGTGCCCTGCAGCCATGCTAGAAAGCTTATAAATACCTTCCATAAACTGATGTAATTCATCTTCTTTTCTTTCACTATGTTGACTAATTGTTTCAAAGTTATCAACGATACCAGATATAACTGTTACGAGACTTTTTTCATTCTCTTTATGCTGTACTTCCTCTATTAATACGTGATTATTTTCTTTTTTCATTTCAACGATCGTTTCTTTTACAGGTGTATATTTTCGCTTTCGTCCAGGTTTTTGCTTTTCAATATTTTCAAACGGTATTTCATGTTTTTTCAATTTGTAATACGTATTTTGTAATTGACTTTCTGTTTTCGGGAAAAGATTTAGTTCGTTTTTACTAACGTATTTTGAAATATTAATAATGTTTAAACCGTGACGTTGGCAAAATTGATAGACTTCATACAGTAACTCTAGTTCAGACTTCAGCCATGTTATAGCTGATTTTTCATACGCTCGCATCCCGCCATTTTTTTCTACATCTATTTGAAATAATACCATTCTATTATGTAAATCAACTAGTTCTTCATACTTTACTTGGAATTGTTTTTCTATTTTTTTTAATTCCGCTTCTAGTTGCATATCGTTCATTTTATTATTTGACATGTTTTGTAAGAGACTTAATACATTGATTGCTGTGTGGTGATACATAACCTGTGCCACTCCCCCTCATCCTTTCGCAATTCTCATCTGACTCCCATGTCTTTTCAGAAAATAGCAATTTTTACATATCCATATTATAACATTTCGAAATTATCTGTCAAATAATAAACATACAAAAACGTATAGAAAGTATAGTAATAGAAAAAAGGATTTTTCAATTAATATGTATAATTGCATATTAATTGTATTTAATTATATTATATGGTATTTCGAATATATTTTCACCGAAAAAGTTTGCGTTACCACGAAAAATTACTAAAATAATCCAAAGATACGTTTTCTTATATTTTCAAATCAAAAATCTTCAAATGAAGATTTTTGATACATACAACCACAAACACTCCAAAAACGTTCCATCTTTCCACCTATACAGAGTATAGAACACTAAAAAGGAACTAACCAATATTACACATGGCTAGTTCCTTTCTTTCGGCTAAAAGAATAGAGTTATAAATAGAATCTACAAATCTTCAATTGAAGTCTCACATCTCATGGGCTCTATTAAGTACTGACCGCTACCGCAAATAGCTAGTTTCCTATGCTAGATAAAAAAAAAAAAATTGTTCACCAACTCTTCTAAAAATCTCGCGGTAATCCACTACTCCATTCACCTAAAATCAGCTCCATATCTCTGGTCTCACATAGCACGGGGCTCTATTAAGCACTGACCGCCACCACGCATGGCTAGCTCCTCTATTCCAGCTAAAAAGAAGCTTTTAAAGCACTAACTTATCTACTAAGCCGATTAACTCTTGAATATCTGGCTTACTTACTTGAGCATTTGCTCCTACCGCTTCGCCTTTATGGAATAATTCATTTGTAATTAATGAAGAGAAAATAACGATTGGTAAACGATTCGTTACTTCACCATCTTTAATTACTTTCGTTAAATGGTGTCCATCCATTTTCGGCATTTCAATATCTGTAATGAGCAAGTGAATATGTTCAAACATTTTTTCTCCTTGCTCTTTTGCTAATTTTTCAATTTGTGCTAATGCTTCTGCACCATTGCTGAAGAAGTTCATTTTCGTATATCCAGCTGATGATAATGTTTCTTCTAATATTTGACGAAGCATTGCTGAATCTTCCGCAATATAAATAACTTTTTCAGCTCGATCTGTTTTTTGTTCTAATTTTGAAAGTGATTTATTGTCATAACCAGTACCGCTAATCTCACATACAATTTTCTCGTAATCTAATAGTAAGATGATTTTTCCATCTAGTTTTACAATACCAGATGTCGTTTCTTCTAGTCCCATAGACAATGAAGCTGGTTCATCAATTTGTTCCCAAGAAATACGTTGAATACGATGCACTTCATCCACACGGAAAATAACTTTCATTTGGTTTAATTCTGAAATGATAAATTTCGTTTGATCAAGTGGCTTTGTCGATTTTAAATTAAGAGCTGTCGCTAAGTTAATAACAGGTAAAATTTCACCGCGTACTTGAACAACACCTTCAACTGCATGATGAGATTCTGGCACAGTTGTAACAGGGAATGGATTAATGATTTCACGTACTTTCATTACGTTAATACTAAATAAGTTTTCACCAACAGTATATGTAACAATCTCTAATTCATTTGTTCCGCTTTCTAATAAAATACTTTGTGCTTGTGACATAAAGGTGTCGCTCCCCTTTCATTATTTCCGTATATCTAATTATTAAGCTTTATTAAAACGAAAAAGTCAACTACCTATATGAAAAATATAGATAGTCGAACGATTCATTTCTAGCGATTAATCTTGTATAAACGAAGCAAGTGCTTCTAATAACACTTCTTGTGCCCCTACAATTTCTGTCGGCATAGCTTCCCATTTTTTCGAAAGCTCCGTTTCGACTCTTATTCTTAGCTCCGGATTCATTTGTTCTAGCACATAATCTTTCGTTGCTATATCAACATCAAGTAGTGCAAGAGCATACAGTTCAGGATTATTTATTTTTTGAAATAATCGTTTTAATACTGCCGGTGCTATATGTTTTAATTTTTCAATATGAATTTCTTTATCTGAAAATAGTAACTCGTATTGAATAAACGTAACATTTTCTTTAATCACTTTAAAATAGCAATTATTTTTTTTGTCATTTACAAAATAGCCGTTCGAATCTGCAATAACACTCTCTACTTTACGAATTAAATCCGGCAAACTACTCGCCGACATTACAGTCCGCTGCTCAACCTCACTCGGCGAAATGAATGTAACGCGATACTTATTCTGCGCCATCCTCCTCACCTCTCCTTTTATAAAAATCTATAATCACAAACGATCCAAAAGGCACTAACCGCTACCAAACATCGCCAGGCCCACTCTCAAAACCTAAAAAAGAGCTTTTAAGATTTTTTTAAGATCTTTTCAATAACTCGATGTTATTGAACCAGAATGCTATCTGCTGATCCGCAATATTCGGTAACGTCACAAAAAACTCACGGCACTTCATCTCATCTTTAAACAGTTGATACTTCCACTCGCCCTCACTACCAACACTTACGAAGTAAAATTCGTGAATACGGCCAATGATTGCTTGTTTTTCACCAAATGAATATGGAGGCACTTGCTTAATTTCAAATTGATCTGGTAAATATACATGCTCTTCTCGTTCCATTTTTAACACTTGCTCAGCAAGTTCACGTTTATTTTCGAAAAAAGGCAATTGTAAAATTCGCTCTTGTCTTGTCATTCGAATAAAAACCCTTTCTACTACATTACAATTTTTCTTTATAATATATTATCGAATTAAGTTTACAACTTCATTTAATACTTCATCTGATACTTTAATTACTTTCGCATTTCCTTGGAATCCGCGTTGGTATAACATTAAGTCAACGAATTCTACAGATAAATCTACGTTTGCACCTTCTTGTGCACCACCACGTACTTTACCTGCACCGTTTTGACCAGATGCGCCAAGTGCTAAAATACCTGTTGTATTCGTCGCTGTATAGTTACCATTACCTGTTTTCATTAGTCCGCCTTCGTTCGGGAACATCGCAACAGCTAATTGACCAGCTGACTTCATACTTCCATCAGAGTATTTTACCATTACGTATCCACCGTCAGCAATAAAGCAATCTTTAACAGTTGCTGCTGCTCTACCGTCTACATCTGTTACTGATAATGTTTTATCTGTCGGATGATTTGTTAAATTACTAAAATCTAAATTTATCGTTCCGCCGTTAAACGGGATAGCTGCTCCTTGTTGTACTGGGTCTGGATTTCCAACTTTATTAAATTTCAAAGTACCTGTTGAACCTGCCCCTGTAACCTCTTCAAACTTCGGATCTTTTGCCGAGTCATTACGTCTTTGCACTTTATACGTATACTCGTGGTCATTCGTTTTCGTAAATTCTACACGCATCGTCCATGTATTACCAGCATCATCATAAAACGGTAAATCTTGCGTAATTTTACTTTCATTCACCGGGATATTCCCTTTAATTGTACCCTTCGTTGTTTGAATACCACCAATTGCAGTTCCCATCGGGATTTGCAATGGTCCTGGAATACCAGATAAATCAACTTCACCTGTTGCTGCATTTGCAGGGTATGCAAATACGTATTGACCTTCTGTGTTCGTAATATAGTAATCTGAAGATATTCCAAACGTACCTTTACGAGTAAATTCCATATTTCCGCCTGTTGAATCACCTACTACGAAGAAACCATTACCTTCCATTGCTGCTTGTGTTTTACCACCAGTTAACGTAATTGTTCCGTCGCTATAGTCTGTAACTGTTCCGCTCATTTTCACACCGTTACCAATACTTTTCGGATTCGTTCCAGCGTATTTATTGTCACCTTTTGAACCGATAGAATTGTTATATAGTAAATCATCAAACATAGCTTTTTGTTTTTTATAACCAACCGTTTGTGCATTAGCAATATTATTTGAAGTTACACTTAATGCATTTTGTGTTGCATTCATTCCTGTAATACTTGTATATAACGCTTTAATCATAACGTATGGACACTCCTTATGAATTTATAGTTTTTACTTCTTCAGTTACTTCTTCAGTACCTTTTTGCTCGTCTTTCTTTGCATCTTCTGGATTCGTTTCTCCAATTGGTTTATCAGACACTCTCTCAACGAAACGAAGAGATACAACTTTATTATCAATAACGAGCTGTACCTCATTATTTTCAGCAAGGCGAACTGTCTCTACTTGACCGGTCACTTTTTTACCATTACCGTCAACACCTCTTACGTACTTCCCTAAAAACTTCATTCCACCATCAAGCGCTGTCGAATACATTGTCGTCTTTAAAGAGTCTACTGCTTTCGTCATATTCTGTACTTGTTCCATAAGAGATAATTGCGCTGTTTGGTTCATCATTTGATTCATATCCATCGCATTAAATGGATCTTGATGTTGGAAACTCGCTAGAAACAATTTTAGAAAATCATCTTTCCCCATTACACCAGGAGTCTTTTGTTCTCCTGCTGATACTCCATTTACTTGCCCTACTGCTGGTTGTGCACCGTTAACAGATGCGTTCCTATTCTGCGCTCCTGCTTGCAACGGAATATGATTTGTACTCGTTGTATTTAATCCAACTGTTGGCACGCTTTATTCCTCCAATAATCCCGCAAATTCTTTCGATTCTTGTTTCTCATGTTTCGTACTTGCTAATTGCTGCTTTTGCCTTTGTTCTTGTTCTCGCTGTTCTTTACGATTTTCATCTTTATCTGAATAGCTAATTTGAATATTAATTTCTTTTTCTTTTAACTTCAGTCTCAATTCATCAAAAATGATTTCAACACGTTTCTTCGCATCGTGTTTTTCCATTTCCACATGAACATCAATTTGATCTCCATGTTTTTTCATAAACACTGTTAACGCACCGAGTTTTTCTGGATTTAACTGGAATAAAACACGCTCTTGTTTCACTACAAACTTTTGTAGCGCCTCTACTTGTGCTTCCATTTTCTTTCCTAAGTCAGGCAATGAAACTTTCTCAGCACCACTATTGGATTTCCCTATCGGATCGGTACTCGTTGCTTTATTTAATAACTCCGCACCTGCAGAACTCGAATCGTTTAATAGATCACCTTCTGGCAACTCTATCTTTACATCATCGCTCTCAGCTGTCGGAAGATCTACATCTTTAGAATCTTCTTGTTTCTTTGCAATATTACAAGTCTCTGTTTCTACAACTTTCAATACTTGCATCGTTTGCTCCGGCATCTTCACTTTATCTAATACCATTTGCATTGTATCTTCTAAACATATAGCATTTTTGATATTCATATTGGAAAGAAGTTCTTGTAATTGTTGTAATTCACCTTCGGGTAATTCGTTAAGTTTTATATTTCCATATTCTTTATATAGCTCTTGTATTTTTTGTATGTATTGATATAACAATTCTGGCTGCACACGTAATTGCTCAATTGCAACCATTTGCTCAGATACAGCTAACAATAACTGTTCTGTCTCTTTTTTTTCTTCTTTCTTTACATTAGGCTCTTCTTTCGTTGCCGATTTTTTAGAAAGAGTGTTTTCTTTTCTATCCTCTGGTGCATCTTTTTGCTTTGTTTTCTCCGTTTTCGGCTGCTTTTTGTTTTCCATTCTCATCGCACGATCGAATGAAGAATCTTCACTTTTAGATTGTACTTCTAGCCCTTTTTCTTTTTGCGGAGGTAAACTTTGTTGCACCGGTAATACAGACTGTATCACTACATTCACCTCATCCATTCATACACATTTTCAAATCAAGAAGCATTTTTTCTTCCTGCTTTTCTCGTACTTTCGCAAGCTTTCTACAATCTTCTTGATACATCTCATCAATGACACGTTCTTTTTCTTTTACTTGTTCTAAAAGGCTTTCATTTTTTTGAATAAAATCTTCTGTTTTTTTAATTTTTCGATTCCATTCTTCTATTCTTTCAGGTGAAAACGTATGTGAGGAAAGCATACCAGCCATAATACGTTGCCCAGTTTGTACGACTTTACTACGCGATTTCACAACATATAAATCATATTCTTTTTTTTGTTCTATTTTTCTTTTTTCAGCTGTTAATTCATACACTTCTTTCAAAATCTGTTCTTTTTCTTGATTTATTTGCAATTTTATCGTGTCGTACTGCTGCTTATCCACCTGTTTTCATAGCCCCTTCCTATTATAACGCTCTCTTTTTCTATTATATAGTTTTTTTCCAAAAAAATCTGTGAAATATTAAAAAACAAAAAAATAAGACCTCAAAAGCGTGAGGTCTTATACTATATGGTGGATCGCTTGAACAATATCATCAAATTGGAAACGATCTGATCGACCTTGTTTTAAAAATGTATTTATACCTTCTACTTTATTTTTACATTCAAAAATATAAGCATTTTCTTCATTTTCTTGAATCGTTCCTAATTTGAAATACAATTCATTTTCTTTATAAATAGATAATATTTTCCTCATTTCATTTGCCAATTGCCAATGAGTTGGTGATACGATTTCTTCCATAATCCTACTTACTGAATCTAGTACTGAAATAGCAGGGTAATGGCTGAGCGTTGCAAGTTCACGTTTTAATACAATATGTCCATCTAAAATACCGCGTGCTAAATCTGGTACAGGACCGTTTAAATCGTCTCCATCAACAAGTACAGTATAAATGCCTGTTATAGATCCCTTCTTTGTTTTCCCAGAGCGCTCTAACAGCTTCTTCATATAACTTTCCATTAAAAGTGTTTTACCACCAATCGGTAATTCTTTAACAGCAATATCAACACTTCTACGCGCATCAGCAAAACGAGTAACAGAGTCCATCATAAGTAGTACGTTATTACCTTGGTCTCGGAAGTATTCAGCGATAGATGTTGCAAGTTTAGCTGCGCGAAGTTGCATAAGGTGACTTTCATCTGACGTCGCTACGACAACGACGCTTTTCTTCATACCTTCCTCGCCTAATTCTTTTCGAATAAAGTCTTTTACTTCCCGGCCACGTTCTCCGACTAAACTAATAACGTTTATATCAGCTTTTGCGTTTTTCGCAATCATTCCGAGTAAAGTAGATTTACCAACACCTGACCCAGCGAAAATACCAATCTTTTGACCGATACCAATCGTTAGCATAGAATCAATAGATTTAATTCCCGTTTCAAATACATCAGTAATCTCTTCACGCTCAAATGCATGAATAGGCGGAGCATCTAACTTTATTTTTTGCAGCGGAATGTTTTCAGCGTTTTCATTTAACACATCACCATTTGCACTTAACACTTTTCCGAGTAAATGATTACCACGAGGTATAACAACATCTTCAGCAATTAATGTCACTGCATCTCCGTAACATACTTTTTCTGTCTGTTCGAACGGGAGTAACATATTGTTTTCTTTTTCAATTGCAATTACTTCACATAGAACGCTATGTTCTCCAACGAGACAAACATCACCGATTTTTGCCTTTGGTCCTTTCGCTACGAAAAACTGCTCTTGCACACTATGAACTTTACCGACTTTCGTATAAAACGGCGTTTCAATAAACGTATTCCATTTTTGATTTTCATTCATTAACAGTCGATTCATACGTTTTGTTCCTCGAATAACTTCTCTTCTTCCCATTTCTGGCGAAGTTTCGCAAATATAGGTGCAAATTTAAATTCAAAGAACTCTTTCTCTTCTTCTAGAACAAATTCACCGAACTGTAAAGAGAAATCATATTTCCATTCTACTAATTGTAGTAACCAATACTCTTTCGTATTTTCCTTCTCTTCTTGAATACGTTCAAATGTTTCTGGATGTACGGTAATGACTAGTTTTTCAAACGAAGTAGGCAATGTTTGCACGATGCCAGTTAAAATAGGTAATACATCAAGCAATCTAGCATCTACTGCTTGATTCACAATTTTTTCTGCTAGTTGAAAAGATTGATCCCATAATAATTCTGTCCATTCGTATGCTGTTTCTTGTTGCTCTTTTTGAAACTGCTGACGTGCCGATTCTATCTCTTTCATCTGCTGCTGAACATGCATTTGAAATTGTTCTTGATCATGTACTAACTGCTGACGCTCTCGTTCTAATATTTGCTGCTCTTGACTTAGCTGAGCTAACTCAACATGTAACGATTGTTGCTGCGCAAGAAGTTCTTCATGATCTACTTGTATTTCTTCTTCTACGTGAACTGATATTGGTTTTGGAAATTGTAATTCATACGTTTCTTCAGAAAAAGAAACAGAATTCTTCGGAATTCTGTTCTTAAATAAGGACATCATCTTCACCTCTTTGAACGATAATTCTTCCTTCTTTCTCTAGCTTTTTCACCGTACCTGTAATTGTTTGCTGTGCTTTCTCAGCATCCGTCATCTTAAGCGGCCCTAAGCCATCTAATTCTTCCAGAATCATCTCTTTACGGTTTGAAGACATACATGTAAATAATTTCTCTTTAATTTCTTCTTTTGCAATTTTAAGCGCTTTTGCAATGACACCGTTATCTGTAATTTCCTCTAACACACGGCGAAGCGCAAGATCTTCAAGACCGAGTAAGTCTTCAAAGACAAACATATTCTCTTTAATTTTCTCAGATAACTCATAATCGACTTCATCCAGCTTTTGAAAGACTGTTTTTTCAACGCCTCGTGAAACGTTATTTAAAATGTTCACGATTGTTTTTAAGCCATCTGTTTTATTAATTGCACTAAATGCCATATTATTTAATTTCGCTTTTAATAACTCACCAATTTGGTTAATGAGTTCACCGTCAACTTGTTCTAATTTCGCAATACCCATTACCGTTTCTACTCGCTTATGATCTGGCAATCTCTCAATTAATTGAGAAGCAAGCTGCGGTTTAATGTAAGAAGCGATAATTGCAATTGTTTGTGGTGATTCATCATTAAGTACTGTAAGAAGTGGCTCTAAATCTGTAAGTGAATTTAAGAATTCAAATGGATTATCTTTGTTATACCAAAGGTCTTCCAATAATTTTTCCAGCTCGTCTTCTGGCATATTTTTAAATATGCGACGAATGTACTCTTTATCTGGAGTGACTAAGTTCAATTCTTTTACATTTAGTTCATATAAGAATTCCCCTAGTACATTCTCTAACGTTTCTTGTTTATATACACGAAACTTCGCGATTTCACGAAGTAATACTTCTTTTTCCTCAGCCGTCATATATTCAATGACTTTTGCTGCCACCTCTTCATTTAATGTACGAATGAGGATGGCAGCTTTTTCTTTGGAGGAGATTTCATCTAACATCGTTGTTCCTCCCTTACTGTCCGTTTAACCATTTTTTAATTACTTTTGCAGTACCTTCTACATGTTCTTTCGTAGCATCCTGCACTTGTTCATCTAACGTCGGTTCTTTCGGTTGTTCTGGTTCAGGTTTTGGCTCTGGTACTATTTTCTCTTCCGGAATTTCCATAATACTTTCACTACTTGCAGCAACTTCCTCTTCTGCTAAGTATTCTTCATATTCCTCTTCTTCTTTCTTTCTCTTACGTCTTGCTAAGAAGAACCATAATAGACCAACGAGCGCTAATAAGCCTCCTGTAATTCCACCGATTAACCACCAGTTCATACCACTTTCTTCTCGTTCTTTCGGCTTCTCTTCTTTCGGTTGATCAAACTGAACCGTTACCACATTAACTTGTCCATTTGTAAAGTTTCCATTTGGATCAGCTTGAAGTCCAGCTGCTGTACCAATTGCTTCTTTGAAAGTTGTCATATCAATTCTTCGTTTTACTAACGTATCATTATCTACCCATACAACAACATTTGTTTTCGTTAACTCTGGATGTTTTTTAATCGTTTCAACTGTTTTATCTATTTCATAGTTTTCGATTTTGTTACCATTTTTATTATCGTAGACGATTTTGCCATTTTGATTATTGTTCGTACCGTAGTTTGGCACTTCACCGTTTGCTGTAATACCAGCACCTTGCTTCGTATCTGCTCCTTCTTGCGCAGTAGAGCTTTCCTCTTGCTCTTGTTTACTACGAAGGACACCTTTATCACCATACTTTTCTGACTGACGTGTAACTTCGTCGTAGTTTACAGATACTTTCGTATTCACTTTATATTCATTCGGCTTAAACATCGTCATTAACGTTGCATCAATATCTTGCTTTAATTTACCTTCAATTTGGTGTTGCATCTCTACTTCTTTCTCATAAGAAGAGGAACTACTAGAATGTGCTTCATCTGCTCCTTTTGAGATAACACCTTTTTTGCTATCTATAACACTCACTTCTTCGGCTTTTACGCCAGGAACTGCCGCACTAATCATTTGCTGTACACCTGCAACTTGATCAGCCGTTAATAGTTGACCACGTTTCACACCAACCGTAATCGCCGCTGTCCCCTTTGCTTTCTCTTCATCAAAAATTGTCTCTTTTTCAGGTAATGTAATTTGAACATTTGCCGTTTCTATCGCCGCAAAGTTTCTTACAATATCTTGCTCTAATTGCTTTTTCGTACCGACAATTTGCTTCATTTTTTTATCTTGCTCACTTGAACCGAGCGAGCTTTCTAATAAAATTTCCTCACCGCTTTTTGAATTAAACGGTAAGCCCATTCCATTCATTTCTTTTCGAACCCATGGAGCATCATTCTTCTGCACACGAATCGAACCATCGGCTGCTAATTGGTAATCGACACCTAGCTTCGATAATTCTGCTGTAATCTCTTGCTTGTCTGCATCATTTAAATTTTGATATACAACAACATATTTATCTGGCAAGGTGAAGTATAAAAGTGCTCCTGTTACAATTGCTAAAAGCGCAGCACCAATGACTAACTTATGCCACGTTTTTAACGATTGGAAAACATTTTTTAACTTTTCCATTTAAACACACCCGTCCATTTTCCTAAATTTGCATATTAATTAGTGACTTATAATTTTCAATAAGATTATCACGTACAAGAGCAGCCGTTTTCATTTGAGACTCAGCTTTCTTTTGCTGAATTAAAACGTCATGTGTTTCTCCTACCCCTTTTGTTAGTAAATCATAAACCGCTGTTTGCGCATTGTTTTGTGTTTGATTCATATCTTCCAATAAATCGATAAACTTCTTCCCTTCGACTACAGGTGTTTCTGAAGTTTTCGGTGCACCAATTGACTGAATTGCGCCAAATGGCTGTGTATGTAACATTGGTTGGATTTTCATCTTCCCCTATTCCCCCTTTATCCTCGCCCGATTTCTAAATCTTTATCAAGCATTTTTTTATTCGCATTTAACACACTTGTATTTGCTTCGTACATTTTTTGAGCAACCATTACATTCGTCATTTCAGCAGTCACATCTACATTCGGATAACGTACATATCCTTCTTCATTTGCATGCGGATGTGTCGGATCATACACTAAGTTCTCAGTTTTGTCTGCTTCAATACTTTTTATTTTCACTCCGTTAGTAGGTGTACCGTCTAACATATTCGCAAAACTATTATTTGATTCAAGCACTACACTACGGCGCTCATACAAATCTGCCCCCGGAGCTGCCGTTGTATTTGCATTTACAATATTATTTGAAGTAACTTCCATCCACTTTCTCGCTGTCGTCAGCCCTGATCCACTTGCATTAATTGCCTGAAACATCGTTGTCTCTCCTTCTACTATTAACGTCCACGCGCTGCTTGGTTAATTGCGTATTGTGTATTAATCGCGTTAATTGAAATACCATATAATTGGTTCGCTTTCATTAAATCTAGCATTTCTGTCGTTACATCCACACTATTTCCATCTTTATTCGTTTGCATTGATTTCGTTTGAATCTTTGCATAAGTATTTTTCGTATTTACTGTCGGTAAGTGCATTTCATTCGTTTGATATAAATCTGGATTGCTTTTTAAATCCGCAGCATTACTCTTATATAATGCACTACTCTTATTCATTTGCTCAGCAAATGTAACGTCTTGTGCTTTATAGCCAGGTGTATTCGCATTTGCAATATTACTAGAAACAGTATTTCGTTTCGTCACTAAATAATTCATATAATGGCTTACATCACTCACTAAATCTGGCATACTCCACACCCTTCCTTTTTAACTTACCATTTTGAACATCATAATCCACTGATGGAAGTTTCACTTCATTATTTAATTTCTTATATGTATTTATTAAAATATTAACTATTATGTACCCTTACATATTTTATTCCATTTTTACATTGTTGTCTTTAGAAAAATACAAAAATATAAAAAGAATATAAAAAAAACTGTACACGCGTAGTAATCTATATAACATTTCAATATGTTTACGACTAGCCAAACTTTATTTTTATATTATTTAGACTACTCCTATTTGTTACAGTCATAAAATGAAACCTCAACCAGCGGAACTTTTTATTTACATGAGGGAATGGATCCCCTTTAAAAAAGGAGACCCGTTTCCACAATTTATTATTAATATTTACCGTAAAATGAATTTGCTTTCATTCGCCCATCATTTGTCATAATCATTTCTTCCAAAATCTTTTGCTTATCTCGAATATGTTGTGCTGCCTTAATAATAAATGGGCTTACTTCTGTCGCAACTTGCGTGCGCGTTTCTTCATCCAATGTCATCATCCAGCGATTTAACATCGCACTCTTCTCAGCAAACTCTCCATCTGACACTTGCAATTCACCGATTTCATTAAAACAGCCGACAAATGCTCGATAAATATCATTGTTCATTTTCAAGCGCTCCGCGGTAACCATCTATTAAATCTTGTAATACTTTCACAATCGCATCAATATCTTTCGCTTCACGCGTTACTTTCATCGTTTGAATTTGAACGCTAATCCAATCATATAAACCATAAAGACTATCATATAAATCTTTCGTAATCTCAGGATTTAATTGAAGCTTTAATTCTTCAAAAATACGTTCCAACTTTTCAAGAAGTGCATCCCCTTCTTGTAGTTTAAAAGTATGTAAAAGCTCTTCTAAATTACGAAACTCTACAATGCATCTTTCATAAATAAAAATTGTATTTTTAATCGGATTACTCGTCATAATATCATTTTGCATATAACGTTGCCATGCTTGCATACGATCACTTCCTCAACTTTCATTAATCATCACTTTTTTGTTTTGTCATTGCTTTAATTGTTTTTAGCTGGCTATCTAGCGCCGCTAATGTACTTTCTAACTTTTGATACTTCTTCACAATTTCATCTTGCTTTTGTAAGTTTTGTGACTCAATGTCTTTTATCTTCTTATCTAAATCACTTACACGTGAGTCGATGTTTTTCACGCGTTCTCCAACTATACCTTTATCACCGAATAATTTATCAAGTGGTTCTTCCATCATTTTCCCTAAACCGTTAGAACTAAAGAAAAATTGCTTCGCTGCATCTGGCTTCTCTTTTAACGCTTTCGTTAATGCTTCGTCATTAACTTCCATCGTTCCATCTTGTTTTAATTGAATACCAAACGAGAATAAATAATTACCATCTTGAGAAAATGTTACGACGTTATTCATCGCTTGGCGTACACTTTGCATAATCGTTTGCCCTTGGAAAGCTCCGCCTTTTCCAGCAAAGATATCTACTGTAGAAACAGCTTTATTATAATCCGCAACCATCTTTTTAATAACATTTGCTGCATCCGTTACATTTGAGTCACTTACTGTAAACTTCAAATCTATTCCTTTTTGATCTGCAGCTTTTACATCTGAACCCGCTTCACCACTAGGCTTATTTTCAACTATCGGATCTGTTACTTTTAAAAGCTCAACCTTCACACCAGGAAGTGTTTCAATTGTGTTGCTTGCGCTTTTTTCTTCGACACCATTGATACTATATATTGCATCTAAAGCTTCATTAATCGTATTTAATTTCACTTCCGTAGTAGAACCTTCCACTTTCGAATAAAACAAATCTGTAAGCACATTTGGCGGTGTTTTTTCTAATTTAATATTATTCGCTGCCCCTTCTTTCGTAGAGGACATAAAAATTTTATTACCAAGTGTATATGCTGATACACCATAATCTCCATCATTAATTTTATTAATTAAATCTTTATATGTCATATCAGATGTTACTTTTAGTTCTTTTTCACCCAGTTTTATTGTTTCATTTCTTGGAAGCTTCGCATTTATATCCGTAATTTCATTAGATGCAATTTGATGACGCTGCGCAAGCTGATTAATTTTTATATTAAAAGTTCCAGCAATCGCACCGCCATCTGCTTTGACATTAATATAACCGTCTTGTGATGTTGTTACCTTTTTCTCATTTCCTTTAAAAGCCGCTAAATTTTTAAATGTTTGCGTGAAAGAACTAAATTCTGATTTTAAACTTGTATATAAAAGTTTATCTTGTGAAAGGCTATTCTTTTCATTTGTATACGGCGTTTTTCTCATATCTAGCGCATTCATTTCTAATTCAACGAAATTAGAAGTATCGATCATGTTATTACCGAGGTTCCAAATCTGTTGTCTACCGCCAATACCCGTTAACGTTCCTGCCATATTTCTCACTCCTTATTTTTTACATGTAGTCTAAAATACTCGTTTTACTCATCGTGCTAACCGCTTTAAGCGTTGCTTCATACGTCGCATTAATATAAGCTAAGTCGGAAATTGCTACTGCTAAATCAACATCTTCAATTTCTTTACGATTTTCTTGAAGTGCTAAATTTTGCTCACTTAAAATGGTCTTAAACGTATCTACAGTGTTCATCGTTGCACCTACTTCTGTTGTACGATTAATAACACTATCCAAGTTTTTCTTATTTTCCGCTAAAAACGGTTGTAACGCCTTTTGATCACCACTTTGCATCGCGTCTTTCATCTTTACTAACGTTTGAATAACAGGGGTTAGTAAGTTCTCGCCATTACGAAACGCTTTAATTTCATAACCATCATTTAGCTTCCACATTACATCTTTTTCGCCACCTTGGTATGTCCCATCTTCCGCAAATGGAGGCTTCTCTACACTATCTCCACCAAACAGATAGCGACCTTGCTCTTTCGTATTCGCTAAATATACAACTTGTTTTAAAATTTGATCGATTTCGGCACCGATTGCCTTTAATTCTTTTTCACCATTTGGTCCATTTAACGCTTGTATTGTTAATTGATCTGCTCTCGTTAAAGATTTCACAATACCTGACAATGTAGTTTCTGTCTGACTTAGTACATTTTTAGAATCCGCTATATCTTTTTGCATTTGTTCAATATTCGCCAATGAATGTTGAATTGCGAATGATTTACTTGCTGCAAGTGGATCTTCACTCATAAGAAGATTTTTCTTGCCTGAAGTTACTTGATTTCGATGATATTGCTGTTGTACATTCAAATCCATTAGCTGATTCTTTGCCCAATTTGCATTTTGAAATGTAGATACTCTCATTTCTATCTCCTCCTTACTTATTTTCAATCAATTTCTATTTCCTATCGGATAATCGAAAACAGACTATCAAACACTTCATTCATTGTAGTAATAGCTTTAGAATTCGCTACAAAGTATTTTTGGAAGGCCATTAAGTTAACCATTTCCTCTTCCATATTCACGCCTTCAATACTCATTTTTTCTTGCTGAATACCTTCTAATAAGTCCCCATGAATTTTTTGATAACCATTCACTTCACTTTTATCAGATGCTACTTTAACTATGAATTGGTCTAATGCTTTTTTATATGAAAGACCATCTTTATAATCAACATCTGTAATTCCTGCCAATTTATTTGCAGTTTCAGCAGATATTTTCATTTTCGAAAAATCATTCGCGAATTCTGGATTTAACTTCAACTCTTTCGCATAATCTCCCACGAAGAAATCTTTTCCCATCACTGTATTGACTTGATTTTTTACTGAACTCATTAAGTCTTCAAGATTTTTCTTATAACTAGCAATCTGCCCTTTCGTATCGATTGCTGATTTTATTGCACCACTAGTTAAAGGAATTTCCGAACCGTAAATTTCAACAGACATTGGTTCTTTCGTTTTATTTAATTGGAGCGGATATGTATCTTGTCCATTTACTGTTAACACGCTATTCATTCTAACACTTGCGATATTAGGATTCATAGATTCATAAGATACTTCTATATTAGCGTATTTTGACATTTCGGTAACGATACGGTCACGTTCGTCTAAAAGTTGATTCGGTACTTGTGTACCAGCTTGTCCAATTTTTTTATTTGCTTCTGCTAAACTAGCAGCAAGACGATTAAATTCATTGACATGCGCTTCAATATCTTCTGTCGTCTGCGCTTCTACTGAATCTAAATTTTTCGCAAGTTTATTTACCTGACTTGTAAACTTCCCAGTTTCAGAAATTAGCGTATCGTAGTAGTTTGATTGATCTGGATTTTTCGCCACTTCTCGAAAAGCATTAAAGAATCCATCCATTAAACTAGATAGTGAGTTTTTGCCTGTCGTTCCTACCATAGACTCTACTCGCGATAAAACCGAATTCTTATAATTATAGTAAGCAACCTGAGATAATTGGTCGTTAAACTGTCTCGTCTTCACTTCATCTGTAATGCGATCCACACCTAACGTTTGTACACCATAACCAATTCTCTGTTCTGGCGTATGACCATTGCTCGCTCCAACAGATCCGTAATTCACCATTTGACGCACATAGCCCGGTGTATGAATGTTTGATAAGTTTTGTTTCGTCGTTTGTAATCCCATTTGTGCCGCTAACATACCCGATAACGGGGTATTATAATCAGATAATCTCATAACGCTTCACTTCCCCTTTACAATAGTTCATTCATAAAGATTTGCGAATTATTGTTTCGTTCTAAGTTATATTCAGAAACAGAATCCACAATACTTTCTGTAGTTTTTAATAGTACGTTTAAGTAATATTGATTTTTCAAAAGAATCATTTTTACATTCTCTTCTAATTCTGTTAGATTTTTTTGTAATTTTTCTATTTTTTCAATTTCCTCTTGAGAAAAATGCGAAAATAACGCACTTACGCGAAATGATTCTACTCCCTGTTCTTTACAAAACTGAACAACCATTTCTTCAAATGAACTTGATAACTTTTTTAAGCCATCAATGTACTGCAATTGCTCAACTTGTAACTTTTGAACTGCATTTACATTTTTATTTTTTAAATTCTCATATATTTGTTCACCAAGCGTTTGAATGTTTTCATATGCTTTTTGAATAATAACGAGCTTTTCATATAATTGTATATACATATAGCTTCCTTCCCTTTTACAAGACTAAATTTACAATTAAACCGTGGATTTCTCCAATTTGATTTAACATTTCTAAATGTCCCGTTTTTGTATTAATTAAATTCATAACATCTTCTAACTCATTCAGTCCCATTTCTGCCTGTTTAACAATCGTCATTTTCTGGGAATATCCATAACGTGGATGACGAGACATGACATCTTTATATTGTAATACATTATCAACGTAAAAATTCAAAAATGATTTTACCGTATTTTTGTATTCCATTACGTTATCGAGTGTTAATTCCATTTCAATTTTTTCTTTAATTTCTCCAATATTATCAACAAACGCTTCCATTTGTTCTAACAATTTATCTTTTTTCGGATCTGCATGCAAATTATCCGAAAATGCAAGTCCTGTCCTGACATTTGCTTCTTTCGGCATTTGAGTAGCAGGCGGTATATGCGATAAAATTGGATTATGCGAGATAGAACGTAGCATATATATCACCTATTTATTTTTTTATTTCTTTCTAAAGTTAATCGTAAAATCTAGTTATTTATAATTATACTCTGAACACTAATATTTTGCAGTTATTTTTTATAGAAGATATGTTACAATTTAGCATGAGGTGGCACAATTCTATGAATATTTTTCTTTGTGGTTCAAATCAACTAACAGCATTAGATCAAGAGGAAATAAAAAAATTTTTAACTGACTATGCTCACAAACATAAAATTTACATATTATGTTATAAATCTATTGAAAATGAGGTACTTCGTTTTTTCGTCGAGAACGAACGACTTGCTCAAAATTTATGCCTTTACACACTACAACCGTTACAAGCAGTAACAGATGAATTTCAAGAAATCGTTGATTATTTAAAAACACACGGAGCCGAGTATGTTGCTTTTGATCATCCTTCCGACTCTATTTACCGATTAGATTATATGTTTTTTGTGAAACAAATTATTGAAGATACCGATTTAGTTCTCTGTTTTTATAACGGAGACAAACATACATCTGTCATTCCCATTGATATTGCAAAAGAAGCCGGGATTGATGCTGTCATTTATGACCTACCAGGTTTACATGAAAAGCAAATGAAAAAAAGCTTTGAACAAAAAATTCGTATGATGTAAAGGGGGCGGCACAATATTGTTATTGTGCCCATTGTAAATATGATAATTGGACAAGATTATGATCACTTTGTCGCGAGTTTTAAACAACAATTCAATATGGACATCGCTTCGTATAAACAAGATAGAATGCGACGTAGAATCGATGCTTTTATTTCAAGAAAAGGTTTTGAAAACTACACTACTTTTTTAAATACTTTACGTGTCGATCAAAACTTATTTTTAAGTTTTATTGACTATATTACAATTAACGTTTCAGAGTTTTTTAGAAATAAAGAACGTTGGCAAACGCTAGAAACGAAAGCATTGCCAAAATTACTAGCACAAAATAACGGAAACTTAAAAGTATGGAGTGCCGCTTGCGCTGCTGGTGAAGAACCATATACACTTTCTTTAATTTTATCGAAACATTTATCTCCATTTCGCTATGAAATATTAGCAACGGATCTTGATTTTCATATTTTAGAGACTGCAAAACGTGGCCAATATACGGAGCGATCTTTAAAAGAATTACCTAGCGATTTGAAAGAGCGTCATTTCACAAAAGAGGATGATATATATTCATTGCATCAAAACATTAAGCAAAACGTCACGTTCAAACAACATGACCTGTTAATGCAGTCGTTTGATACAAATTACGATTTAATTATTTGCCGTAACGTAATGATTTACTTCACAGAAGAAGCAAGAGTTAAACTATATGAAAAGTTTAGCCGTTCTTTACGAAAAGGCGGTGTACTATTTGTTGGTAGCACAGAACAAATTTTAACACCTGAGCGATTCAATCTTCAGCGCTTTGATACATTCTTTTATGAAAAAATATAAAAGAGGTCGTCACAATGTAATGTGACGACCTTTTTATATAACTCGGATTAAAATAATACAAGCAACCCATATAAAGAGAAAAAGAAACGTCATCGACCATTTATGTTCTTGCATCGTTTGTTTCAACGCCTGCGATAATTGCGTCATATTCATTTCTGCAAGTGCTCTCCATACACTTGCATCCCGCTCTTTAGCCGTGCGATCTGTAACGCTAATTAAAATGGTTTCGTTAGACAATTTCGTTATATAAGCAGTAATAACTGTTACCATTAAATTTATATTTCCTTCTGATGAATCACTCTCCACACTAGAAAGGAGTGCACTTACATCTAGTAACGGAATATGTACCTTTCTACCAAATGATAGTTGTACTTCAGCAAAATCATATGTCCCATCTAACAAAGGAAGCTCTTTTATATGCGCCTGCTTAACAAGTCCTTGCAAGCTTCTAATGATTTGTTCATATATTTTTTCAGTTTGCTTTCCTTCTCCAGATAACGTATGTAACTTTTTAAAGAGTTGTAATACTGTATCCATCTCTTTAGAAAGCATTTCCTTCATAACCTTTCCATCACCTAAACTCGCAAGTAAAATCCCTATTTCATTATTTTTAGAAATAATCTTAGACTGTCCAGTAAACACTAGATTACTATGCTTTCGTTCTTTCTGGATTTCATGTTCTGAAATTGCTGCAGGCTGTTTTAATGGTTGTAGCGTCTTATTTTCAATTGTCGTACGTTTAATCTCCATCTAAGCGCCTCCACTACTATGACATTATTAGCCCCATTCTTTATTACTTTTTAAAACTAAAAACAGTACGAATAAACCTGACATAATAGCAAACACATTAGAAGCTTGTACTCCTTGTTCGCTATTGTCTTCTTTTTTCTTTTGCGGTTCTTCTATTTGTTCTTTCTTTTTCGAAACGACTCCATTGTCATTTCTACTTTTTTTCTCTTTTTGAGCCTTTCCATCACTTACTTCCTTATGATCTCCCAATGGCTCTTTTATAGAGTAAATCATTTCTTCTTTCTCTTTTAAAGGTTCTTTTATAAAATTGTTTATTTTCTCGTCTTGCTTCGTAATTTGAAGAACTGAAGGTTTTTCTTCCTGTAGCGGAATCTCTTCTTTTGAGTCTTCCTGCTTCTCAGGTTCTTTCTTATCTTCTAATTTATCTTCATTCTCTCGTTCTTCTACCTTTTTATCCTCTTCTGTTTTTTGCTCCAAAACAGAAACGATATACTCACTTTCCTCAACGAGTTTATTGCCGGCCGCATCCAATATCTCTACAAGTAGTTCGTATGTGCCACTTGGCAGCGCATCCGTTATTTCAAATACGTTTTGCCAATCCATATCGCGTTTATTGTAATCTAATACAATTGTACTCTCTTTATTATCTTTCCCTTTTAATGTAACACGAACTTCTTTCACAACCGATTCTGCATCTGTCGTTTTCACTCGTACACGTATAGAATCGCCTTGTTTTCGTTCAATTACGTTCTCCTTTGCCTCGTCAACAGTAACTTTATGCAACTTTGGCAACTCTTTATCTATTACTGGCGTATCATTATTAATACGAATAAGCGGGATTTTCACTTCATTTTCTATAAGCTCTTCTTTCTCATTTTGTTTATAACTTTGAATGAGCTGCAGGTTCCAATCACCTTGCAAATCAAAAGTCTCGACCTTGTAGTTAGCAATCCATCGCTTCGTTTCTTCTTCATAGTCAAAAGATATCATTCTTTCTTGCTCATACAGATTGCTGTTTTTTGGTAACTGCAGCATACCTTTTATACTTTGAATATTCTTCTCTTTTGGCTCTACACTAATCCGCACTTCTTCGCCAACTTGTAATTCTGGCTTATTTATTGTAATAATCCCTTGATCGGTCTCTATCTTTTTTTCAGTTTCTTGTTCACTTTTCGCTTCTTGTTGTTCCTCTTTATCTTGCTTCATTTCCACTTGTTCTGGCTGTTCTTGAGCTTCTTTAATTTCTTCTTGCACATTCACTTCATTTATATTTTGATCTGGCAAAGTTTGCTCTTCCGCCTGACTTTGCAATGGGAAGAGCAAACACACATGTATGCATAGCCAGCAAATTAGAAAAAACTTTATGCTTTTCATCTACTATTTCAACGCCTTATAGTGATTTCGTCACTTTTACTCCGAAAAATCCATCTACATTTACAAGTTCACCATACGCCACCAATACATCATTTACATAAATTCGAATTGGTTCATCAATATCTTCATCCAATACAACGGCTTCATTTTCTTGTAAACTTAATATATCTTGAATCGTTTTCACTGTACTTCCAAATACAAATTTCACATTCATTTCTACATTTTTTAAGATGGATGTATCCATGTACACTGGTTCAATTTGTTTCACTTCTTTAAATTCAATAGGTTGTACAACAGGTTCTACAACCTCTTCTTCTATTTCTTCCTCAGCAATCTCTTCTTCCGCTTCCACCATTGGATATAACAGTCGTCTTACCATTTCTTTCGCTTCAGAAATCGGTAAAATTTGATACATTTTCGATTGAAGCAGATCGCCAATTTCAAGATTGAACGTAATTTGAACAAGCTCGTCCACTTCCATCGCTTCTCCCAAATATTCCATTTCTTCTTTTAATGTAACAAATTTAACGTCTGGCGGCGTCATATCCATCTTCTCTTTGAACATTTCTGACATCGCTGTTGCAGCATGCCCCATCATTTGGTTCATGATTTCTTTAATACCGCTCAGCTCTAATTCACTAAGCTCTTTCTCTGGGTCAATCTCTCCTGTTCCCATCATCATTAAATCTACCATTGTCAAAGCAACATCTTTCGTAAATACGAATACGTTCTCATTCTTTAAACCTTCAACAAAATCAACATTTAAAATAACAAAAGGAACCGGTACTCCGTCATAATGACGCACATTAATTGCTTCTACATTTGGTGTACTAATCGAAACCGGTTGATTTAAAAGCGTTGATAATACCGTTGAGGCTGAACCGATTGAAATGTTTGCAATTTCCCCAAGTACATCTTTCTCTTCTTGCGTTAGCTGCTCTTTTTCGGCATGTTTTCCTACAATCTCAGCTTCCACTACTTCTGCTGACTCTGGCTCTTCCACTTCACCAGACAATTGTAGTAATTTGTTTATCATCTGTTTCGTATGTTCAACTGAAACAATTTGTACAAGTTTAGAGTTTACAAGATTATCTATTTTAAGGTCGAACGACACTTTAACAATCATATTATTTCCAGTTATTCCAGAGATTTTCTCCATCTCTTCTGATAACTTTACAACTTTAATTGTCGGAGGAGACATGTCTACTTTATCTTGGAAGAATTCCGACATAGACGTCGCTGCGAATCCCATCATTTGGTTCATCGCTTCTTGTACAGCACTTAGCTCTAATTCACCAAGCTCTTTCCCTTCTTCCACTTCACCTGTCCCCATCATCATTAAATCAGCAATCGATAAAGCAACATCTTGCTGAAGGACAAGTAGGTTTTCCATATCTAACCCTTTTGTAAAATGAATGTTTAATACGACATGAGGAACCTCAACATCACTTGTATCATATAAGTCCACTAACTCTACATGAGGAGCAGTTATACTTACTTGCCTATTTAAAATTGTTGATAATACTGTCGAAGCTGAGCCAAATGATATATTTGCGATTTCGCCAAGAATATCACATTCTTGAGGCGTTAAAAGCTCCTTTTCTTTATCTAGCACAATTGTGCTCGTATCCCCTTTTGTGTGTTGCTCAGGCATTTTCCCTGCCTCCTCATTTTTGTTTTTCTATCAAATGAATACACTCTCTATTTATTACGCTCATTATATTTTAACAAACTTCTTACACTAATCGTGAACATGAATTTACTTCCATTTATATATTAATTTTCTCATATTCGCATAGTTAACAAAAAGCTCCCCAATTGTATACAAGTGGGGAGCTTTCCTTCATTCCTATTATAAACCTTCTGGGTTTAAAATGAGGACCACTCGTCCATCGCCGAGAATCGTCGCGCCAGAGAAATAGTTCGAACTATCTGCAAAGAAGTCGCCTAATGACTTTAACACTATTTCTCTTTGACCGATAATTGTGTTTACAATAAGTCCATAGCTACGATGTGTATTACGAACAATTAACACAGGAACCATTTGACTATCATATGACCCAAACGCCTCATCTACTGTTTTTTCACCAAATACCGTACTTAAATGCTTCACTTCAATAATTTGATCACGATAGTTTAACACGTCTTTTCCTTGTACGGATTGGATGTCTTCTCTCTTAATTCGAATCGCTTCGACAATATTACCAAGAGGTAGAGCATAGCGCGTGTCATTTGTTTGAACAAGCATCGATTGAATAATAGATAATGTTAACGGAAGTTCAATTCTAAATGTACTTCCTTTTCCTTCCTCTGAATCAATAATTAAATGTCCACCTAGACTATGAATTGTATGTTTTACAACATCTAATCCAACCCCGCGCCCTGAAAGATCCGATACTACTTCAGCTGTACTAAATCCTGGTTGGAAAATGAGATCATACACTTCACGATCCGTTAATTTATTTGCTTCAGATTCTGTTACAACACCATTTTTAATCGCTTTTTCTAATACTTTTCCTTTATGAATACCATTTCCGTCATCCGTAATTTGAATAACGACATGATTTCCACTATGAAACGCTTCTAATTTAATCGTACCTGTCTCATTTTTCCCTGCATCACGACGCTGTTCAACAGTTTCAACCCCATGATCAATCGCATTACGAATTAAATGAACGAGTGGATCACCAATTTCATCAATAACAATTTTATCAACTTCAGTATCTTCACCTGTAATTTGTAAGTCGATTTTTTTCCCTAAATCTTTCGCTAACATACGTACCATACGCGGGAAGCGATTGAAAACAGTTTCTATCGGTACCATACGCATATTTAATAGTACATTTTGAATATCTTTTGAAATATCGCCTAATCGATTTAAGTGCTCAATTAACTCCTTGTTTTGAATCGTTTGTGCCAATTCATCAATACGCCCACGTTCAATTACACTTTCTTCAAACATATTCATTAATCGTTCAATTTTCTCTAATTGAACACGAATGGAACGATTCTCACCTTTAGCATTTTTCGTTTTTGCAGCGCTTTTCGTTGTTGTCGCACTTGCTGGTTGCTTCGCCGCCTCAATAGGTGCTTCGACCTGCGTAGTAACTACATCCGGTTGAATCATTTCTTCTACTTGCACAGCTTCTTCTGTAGCAAACTTCGAATCTACTTCCTGTGAAGATTCTCCTTGTTTCACTACTACTTTCTCAATTTCAGAAACGTGAAGCACTACCTGTTTCAATTCTTCTACACTACTATCCGTATTCATAAATACTGTGAACTCAAATCCGAAAGCATCCGCTTCGATTTCTTCAATACTAGGAACCGTTTTTTGTATATCACCTATATTTTGCAGTGCTTCAATACACATAATGGCACGTACTGCTTTTAAAATAGCTTGCTGTTCAACGGTTATATGCACTTCATGCGAAACTGCATCATCTTTGTTTATAGACTCTTGTTCTACATGTCCCGCACTGGTTTCTACATTTCCGTTCAATAAAGCTTCTAATTTATTTTTCGTTGAGACTACATCAATATTACCCATTCCGCCTTGTTGCACATCTGCAACCATTTTCTCTAAATTATCAATGCACTCAAAAATCACATCAATAATATTCGCATGTACAACTATATTCCCATGACGAATTTCATCTAAAACGTTTTCCATTTTATGCGTTAAATCCGCCATTTCCGTAAATTCCATACTCGCAGACATACCTTTGAATGTATGGGCTGAGCGAAATATTTCTCCTACTACACCCATGTCAGCAGGATTCTGTTCTAAAATTAGCACATTTTCATTTAGCGACTGCAAATGTTCTTCCGATTCTTCCAAAAATATATTTAACAGATCTGTTTGCATTTTCATCCCCTACCTGTCTAACAAACATTTCATTTATGTATAACAATTTAGTGTTTTAAAACGAGAAAAAAGGGGCCACACATCTTTCCGTTATCAATGTTTTGATTCCTTGTGGCGCCCCTTTTATATTAGCTGTTTGCTACTTTTGTTAAAGCTTCGATTACACGATCTGCTTGGAATGGCTTTACAATAAAGTCTTTTGCTCCGCCCTTAATTGCATCTAATACCATACCTTGTTGTCCCATTGCTGAACAAATAACAACCTTTGCACTTGAATCAATTTTCATAATTTCTTTTAATGCTTCAAGTCCATCCATTTCCGGCATAGTAATATCTAATGTTACAATATCAGGCTGAAGTTCTTTATATTTTTGAATCGCTTCTACCCCATTCTCTGCTTCTCCGATAACCTCAAATTCAGAATTACTTTTTAATAAGTTTTTAATCATCGTTCGCATAAACATTGCATCGTCTACAACTAAAATTTTATGTGCCATTCTATTTGGTTCTCTCCTTCTATGTATAAATATATCTTAATATTTCACCTTATCATTCTCACTCATTATACAAAATAAAACGATAAAATTTAATATTTTTTTAAAAGAATTTCTGTATTTTTATTATTTTATTACTAAAATAAAAATATACTATTCTTTAATATAAATGACAACGCGACGGTTTTTCTCCCAATTTTGCGGTGAATCATTTGGTACGACTGGTTTTGTGTCTGCATATCCCACCGCAGCTAACCTTTTATCCTCCACATTATACACTTCAATTAAATGGTGGATCATATTAGCTGCCCTCGCTGAAGATAATTCCCAATTAGAAGGGAACTTCTCGTTATGGATCGGTCTACTATCTGTATGCCCTTCCACAACAATTGGGTTTGGTACGGATTGAAAAAATCCGACCAATTGACTAATAATCTCTTTTGCTTCCGGTTTAACGTTCGCATCACCCGTATCAAATATTAAATTATCTACTATAACGACGCTTACCCCTGTATCCTCTCGATATACATTCACTTGACTAATACCATTATTGTCTACATATGCTTTTAACTTTTTGTACAAGTCATCCATTCGCTTTTTTGAGATCATTTTTTCATCATTTTTTTCATGTGAAATATCTGGTATTGTATTTTCCATTACTTTTGCATCTACTTGCTCCGCGTCACTAAACTTTTCAAGCATCTTTGATAATTTTACTGTATCTTGCTTTGATGTAGCAACTAGTAATACAAAGAAAGTTAATAATAACATCGTTAAATCTGTAAAAGTCGTCATCCAACGAGGCGATCCCTTTTGCGGTCGTTTTATCATCACCATACCACTCCTTGCAATATTAGGCTGCTCGTTTTACTTTTTTTATCTTTGTTTCATATACGTATGTATCGAGTTTCAACTTTAATTTAGAAGGGATTTGTCCACGATACAATTCTGAAATTGCTTCAATAATAAACTTCTTCTCTGTATATAAATCGTCAATACCACGATACACTTTTTCAGCAAGAGGGATTGCAATCATATTTGCAAGTACTGATCCATACAATGTCGTCAACATCGCAACTGCCATCCCTGTACCAATTTGCGATGTGTCTTGCAAGTTTTGAAGCATAATGATAAGACCGATTAAAGTCCCTATCATGCCCCAAGCTGGAGCGAAATCACCAATTTTATCTAATAATGTCGCTCCCTTTCTTAACTCATACACTTCCGTTTCAACATCTTTCATTAACACTTCTTTTAATTCCTCTTCATCATAACCACTTAACATGAGTTGAATCCCTTTTTGAATAAAGGGATTGTCTACTTGCTCTCCATCAACTTCTAAAGAAAGCAACCCATGCTTTTTAGACTTTTTCGAAAAATCCACAAACAAATCCGTTAACTGCTCTAAATCTTCTTCTCTTCTATGTAAAACAGTAAAAATACTTTTCGTATATTTTTTTAATTCTCCAAATCGATATGCCACAACAATTGTCGCTGTAGTTCCCCCTATGACAATTAAAATAGATGAAACATCTAAAAAGTTTTTAAAAGCTTTTATTCCGCCGCCTCCAAGCATAATTGCCGCCATCACTATGGCAAAACCTACTATAATGCCAACTGGGCTAGAAATGTCAAACTTTCTTTTTTTTCTTTGTGGTCTAGCAAATCCTTGATTTTCGTCTCCCATATTCCTGCCCTTTCCTTTTCATTTTTATAAAACATTTTTTTATTTTAATAATGCGTTTTCGCATATAATGTTTATTATACGCTTATCATCTATTTATCGCAATATACTCATAAAATTGACACATTTCATTTCCATATTAGAATTATAGTATGGAAATATGAGGAGGATCACGATGGAACATAACATTTTACAAGTCATTGCACTAGCAGAAAAACTAAAATATGAAATGCGACATAGCTGGCTTTCTAATGGGCGTCAAGAAAGCGTCGCTGAACATACGTGGCGCATGTCTCTAATGGCCATTTTAGTTGAGCCTTATTTAGATCAAAAAGTAAACATCGAAAAATTACTTAAAATGGTTATTATTCACGACCTAGTAGAAGCTGAAGCTGGTGATATTCCTGCTTTTGATACGATGAATAGTCATGAATTGCAATTACAAAAACAAAAAAATGAGCAAGAAGCAATTTTAAATATTAAACGCACATTAAAAGGTTCTCTCGGCGCGGAATTATATGATTTATGGATGGAGTTTGAAGCGAAAGAAACGTACGAAGCAAAAGTTGCTAACGCACTTGATAAGCTTGAGGTAAAAATTCAGCATAACGAAGCTGATATTGATACGTGGCTACCAATTGAGCATAAAATGACATTCCAAGTAGCAAAGCATACAAACTTTGATTCTTTCCTATCTAAATTACAAAAAATCATCGAGCAAGACGGAGAAAAGAAATTATTAGATGCCGGCATTGACGTGGAAGCTTGCAAACAATAATGAAATAAGACACTCATATTGAGTGTCTTATTTCATTATTGTTGATATAGCTTGCTTGTAAATAAGTTGTTGTTTTCCATCAACTAACATTAAAACGGTAAATTTGTCTATTGCAACAACTTCTCCTACTATTCTAACGCCACTCTTTAAAAAAATTGTAACAATACCTTTTTCTTCTTTTATTTGTTTATATAGCTCTTCTTGTAAATGTTCCAAATACTTTTCTCTCCTTTTTTATGTAATATCTTAATATAAAAAACTACAAATTATTTATTTATGTACTTTATCTTTTACATTCATAAACTTATTAATAAGTATATCTAAATCTCGGCTAAATAACAAAACTTTATCATGATCCAATCCATGTCTAGCAACAAGTTGAATTAGCTCTTTCTTTTTGTTTTCTATTTTATTGTGTAGTTTTCCCATCTCCATCTCTTTACTAAAACTCCCTTTTCCCATAATATTACTTGTAAAATTATAGTACAAATCCACTCATAAAAAAATATAAAAATGGTTTTTTTTACAATTTTTATTTTTTTTTGAACAAATCGCAAAATATATAACAATTCATTCACATATCCCTAGCTAAATATACAATCAAAATGACCATACAGGCGTTTGTCTAATTACTCAAGAGACTGGCTCCATTTCCATACAAAAAACATACTGTATACAGTAGTCCATGAAATATATAGATTAACTTACTCAAAAGGAGGAACACATATGAGTTATGGTGGAAGTTGCGCTGGTTTCGGCGGTGGATTTGCTTTGCTTATCGTACTATTCATCCTTCTAATCATCATCGGATGTAGCTGTTGGGGTGGCGGCGGATACGGATACTAATATATCCTATCCTTAACAAATGAACGAAAAACTATACGAAAACAGCTCATATTTGAGCTGTTTTTTCATACTTTCGTATGAAGTGTTATCCCTCTTTTTTCTGATTTCAACCAATAAAAAAACGTTTACTATGAAATAAGAAACATTTTTTAAGGAGGAGTACAATGATTAAAGGTCTTTACGAAGCACATTTACCTGTCCGTAACTTAGAAGTGTCTATACCCTTTTACGAATCGCTGGGGCTAAAATTATATAAAAGAGGAGATGATATTGCTTTCTTTTGGATTAAAGAAAAGGAAAGTTGGCTAGGTCTTTGGGAAGGAACAGAATACAAAGTTAATTACCACCCCTCTTTACGACACATCGCCTTTCAAGTAAGCTTACATGATTTAGAACATGCGATACAATGGCTACATCAAAAAGGAATTTCAGCACGAAAAGACTTTGGAATGGAACCAATTGAGCCAATTGTTTTTCCAGAATTAGCACATGCCGCTGTATACTTTAACGACCCTGATGGAAATAGTTTAGAATTGATTGCACAATTACCTGTTGGACTCCCTACAGCGGAGAAAGTGTATTTAAGCGAATGGAAAAAACAAGTTCAAGCATCATCATTACATAAGGGTTAATCTTTTTATGTCAGTTTCTTATTCTGCACTTCTTAAAACAAATAATAACTTTAAAAAACTATTTTATGGGCAAACGTTAAGTGTACTTGGAGATTGGTTTCATACAGTAGCTTTAGTAACATTCGTCTATAGCATAACGGAATCTCCATTTATGATTGCACTCACCTTTATAAGTAAAAGTTTGCCCCAACTTCTTCTTAGCCCTTTCATAGGCGGAGTTGTAGATCGTTTTTCTAAAAAGAACATTATGATTTTTACCGATATTACACGGGGAATTCTAGTCCTTACATATGTATTCGCAAGCTATAAAATTGAGATTATTTTCATTTCTAACATATGTTTATCCGTACTTTCTTGTTTATTTGAGCCGGCTAAACAAGCAACCTTAAAAAATATCGTACACCAAAATCATTTCGTAACCGCTAACTCTCTTTCTAGTACAATTAATGGCTTTATGTCTATTATGGGGGCTTCTTTAGGCGGGATTATTGCACAATCTTTACATATTGAGTTCGCTTTTTTAGTAAATAGCCTTTCATACTTTATTTCAGCCTATTTTATTTATAATATGAGTGTCCCTACTCATGATACTTGTAACGAAAAGAAAGCATTTTTTACTGATATAAAAGATGGTTATACATACATATTACAAACAAAAATCATTTTAATGTTAATTCTTGTCGGCATTTCATGGGGCATGATTGGCGGCGCTTATCAGCTACTTCTAACGATCTATGCCGAAAGAATTTTCCACACGAATATCGGAATTTTATATACAGTTCAAGGGGCTGGGCTTATGATTGGGAGCCTCCTCGTTAATCTTTATATATCTAAAAATGAAGCAAAAATGAAAAAAGTATTCGGTTGGGCCTACTTCCTACAAGGAGTTTTCTTTCTCGGATTCATTTTATCCGATCAACTTATTATCGGTATTATTACATTAATCTGTATGCGTATAGCAGGAGGAATCATCGTTCCACTTGATACGACATTACTTCAAACTTACACGAAGGACAATATGATGGGTAAAGTTTTTTCATTCCATTATTCCATTTACGGATCTCTTATTCAGTTATCCATGTTTTTTACAGGAGCGCTTTTAGAAATTCTTTCTCCGCAAGTTATTGGTACCTTGCTAGCTATATGCTGTATTTTTGTTAGTTTTATATGGCTGTTCTTGTATTATCGCGGGAAACTTAATGAAGAATCTACTATTACTTAATAGCATGTTTATGTACATGCTATTTTTATTTATGTCGAAATATAGAGGAAAAAGGCGATTTATTTCCCTTACGTTCTAATTTTTTAGAATGTACAATAAATTTAGATTACAAGAAAGGAGATGTCATAATGTTTGACGATAGACTTACTATTTCAGCTGAGCAGCAGAAGCTCATTTCCAATGCAACTCGCATTCAAATTCTTCACCTTTTAAAAGACGAAGCACTCACTGCAAAGCAAGTAGCTACTAAACTAAATAAATCTACTGGTAGCGTACATTATCACGTTCAAATTTTATATGATGGAGGGTTACTTGAATTAGTAGACACGAAAGAAAAACGGGGAATTATTGAAAAATATTATAAAGCAAAAGCTGCTCACTTCTATATTGAAGAAAGCGGCACAGAAGGAACGAATACAGGTAGTCATATTGTATCTCATTTATTTTTAACTCCAGAGGAATTACAACAGCTTACTTGGGAAGTTACACAAGTTTTATTACGCTGGGAAAACAAAACCGCTCGTCAATCAAACTCCGAAGAGGAATACGCTATTTCCTGCAAGATTAAAAAACAATGAAAGAAAGGTCCAGCTGCTCATGAAAAATAAATTATTATTATTGTCGGGAACAGGAATTTCTCGTTTAGGTGATTTTATGTATCTCATCGCTCTAAACTTAATGGTGTTAAATAGCACAAACTCCCCTGCTGCTGTAGCAGGATTATGGATTGTAGGTCCAATTGCGACCGTTGTTACAAAAATATGGTCTGGCAGTATAGTAGATCGATTAAACAAACGATCCATTATGCTCATCACAGATATAATTCGAGCAGCTCTCATTGGCTGTATTCCACTATTTGATTCTATTTGGGCCATTTATATTTTTATCTTTTTGACTCGTATTGCCACATCATTTTTCGATCCAGCTTCATTTTCTTATAGAACAATGCTCATACAAGCTGAAGAACGCGCTCAATTCAACGCTTGGAATAACTTTTGTACAAGCGGGGCTTTTATTATCGGTCCAGCCCTTGCTGGAATACTTCTCACCACGCACTCAGCATCCTTTGTTATTTACTGCAACTCACTTTCCTTTCTACTTTCTACTATTCTTATTTATTTTTTACCAAACATTACATTACAAACAAAGCAAAACGAAGAGGTTTCAAATACTTTCGTACAAACATTACGAAGTGATTTGAAACAAGTTTTTTCATTCGCTCGAACGGAAACTTACATCATTCTCATATTCGTTTTATTTCAAACTACTATGCTTGTTTCTATGGCACTCGATTCACAAGAAGTTGTTTTCATAAATCAAGTACTGTTTTTATCGGATATAGAATATAGCATGCTCGTTAGTATAACTGGTGCTGCTTACGTTTTCGGTTCATTTCTTGTTTCCCTCTTTGCTAAACGATTACCGATTCAACATTGTATCGGATTCGGTATGATATTCACAGCAATAGGTTATGTAATTTTCGCCTTTTCAAATTCATTTATAATTGCGGCAGGCGGTTTCATTTTACTGGGCATTTCTTCATCATTTGCTGGTACTGGCTTTATCACATTTTATCAAAATAACATCCCTGTACATATGATAGGTCGTATTGATAGCGTATTTGATTCCATAAAAAATTTCATCCAAATCTTTTTCATTTTAGCAATTGGGGCATCCGCACAATTTCTTTCCGTTCAAATTACTGTAATCATTAGCTCATTACTCATTCTTCTCCTTTCCTGTTTATTAGCAATACGGGTAATGACGCCTTCACAAGAAAAATATTTTAAGGCTACAGGGTCATCATTGGAATATTAAATACAACATAAAAAGCGGCTATTTAGCCGCTTTTTTCCTGTATTAAAGGGCAGTAAGCCCCCACTGATTAAAGTTTCACTTTATGTTAAAATATGTATTGGATCTGATTATGTAGGAGGGCTATTTTGGAGATTATATTCACTTTCATATGTATTATATTAGTAGCTTCAATTTTACAAACAAGCACAGGTTTTGGCTTTTCTATTATGGCAACACCTTTCTTACTCATGTTATTTCTACCACAAGAAGCTATACAAATAAATATCATTTTATCATTAATTATTTCCATATCACTCATTTGGAAAATAAGAACAGACATTGATTTTATTCTACTGAAAAGATTAATTTTCGGAAGCATAGTTGGTGTTCCTTTTGGTATTATCATTTTCACTTCCATTAACATCAACACGTTTAAATTAGCAATTAGCATCCTGCTCTTACTATTAACGTTAATGCTAATATGCAACTTTAAGATTCAATCAACAAAATCTAGAGATTTCTTAGTGGGTGGATTATCTGGTCTTTTAACGACAAGTATAGGTATGCCAGGTCCTCCCCTGTTACTTTATTTTACAGGAACTGATACGAAAAAAGAGAAGTTACGAGCAACTACATTGGCTTTTTATCTATTTATATATTTCATTAGTCTACTAACTCAAATACTCTTTACTGGGACAAACAAAACAATTTGGGAATCCAGTTTTTATGCTATTCCAATCGTATTTCTAGGTTTGTATATAGGTCAAATTATTTTCAAATGGCTTAATCAACGGATTTTTAAAATATTTACGTACATCCTTTTGAGTTGTACAGGTATGTATCTTCTTATTGAAAGTTTGCATTTATTATAAAAGGTGCTTTAGATAGTGCAATAATAGATAGGTTCAAACGAAATCATTACTGCATTTTCAAGTGCGACGGGGCATTCATTCCATATCAAAACTCACATGACTTTATTACCAGTTTACAATTAGCAATAATCGTTCTTTCATAAGACAAATATTATAAAATCGGATACTAAATAAAACGATAAAAAGCGGCTATTTAGCCGCTTTTTACATTAAATATTTTATAAAGCAAGGACCTGCAGTTACTAACACGAATATATTAAAGAATATGGAAAACCCTTTTTCAAAATCTTTATACTTTTTCACTTTTACTCCGCGTTTTTTAACTCCATAACTATCATTGCAACTTCACGTGCATACTCCATACTTCCAAATTGTATATGAGTGTTATTATATTTAATCTCAAAGACATTTTTCATTTTTTTATGTTGTGAAATGGATTGTATATCTTCTATTGGTATGCTGTGTTCATTTGTTTTTTTAAAATAGCAATCTAATTCTTTCATGATTACTCTCTTATTTGTTAACACGATATAATAATAAAAAGTAGCTCCGACGTGATATATATTTGGTATGACTTTATTATTTGCCATATACCCTTCATCTACTAACAGTTCTTTCTCAATTTTTTCACCTGTTTGTAATTCGTTGCGAATGGATTCTTCTAGTATTTGTAAAGTTAATTTTTTTAGTAATTCCCCATTTCTTACATAATACTTATCTATATTTATAGACTCATTCGCTTCTTTCTCTAAGCGTGCAATTTCTTCCTCTGAATATTGGAGTTCATTTAACATAGATAATAATCTTTTATCCATATTACACACTCCCTTTCCACAGTTTTTGGAGTTTTTTCTTCCCACGAGAAATTCGATTGTATATATAATCCGCCGTTACTTTTAATTCTTTCGCAATATCGTCAATGGAATATCCATCAATATACCTCTTTAAAAAGATATACCGATATTTCTTATTTAAATCTTGAACTAGTTCCATAATTTCTTCTTCTTGTTCTATTTCATACCTATCATGGACACTTGTATCTATTTCTACATCTTTATCGATTTTATTCTCTTTATATACTTTCTTTTTATATTCCAATGCCTTTAATTTAGTAATACCGATCATCCAAGATTTTAAGTTTCCCTTTTCTGTATCAAATTGGTCGATATTAAACCAAATGACAGTAAATACATCGTTATAACAATCATCCACATATTGTTTTTCAATAGGGGTACTTAATGATTTATGAATAATGTACAAAATTAATTTTCCATATTGATCAATCACTTCTTTTAAAGCATCTTGATCATGTTTTTTCATAGCTATAATTAAATCCTCTTCAGAATCGAAAATCATAAGCAGCTGCCTTTACTTACTATTGGTATTTCATTCTCATTTTCTATCACTTTTGTAAAAATTTCTTAATTTTTATTTCTATGTATATATTAGCAAATAAAATACCTAAGTTCAGAAAGGATTATCTACATTCTGAACTTAGGTATTAACACTCAAACTATTCACTTATACTAACGTTTCATCACACAGCTCTGTTACATTTTTAAAGTACTGCAAGTTCTCCTTCGCTTCAGCTTCATTAAATAAATTGAGCTGCTTCATTATTTCAGCAGCAAATTCAACGTATGCAGACCCTACGGCTGTTATTATTTTCCCATCAACGGTTACATCTTTATTTTGTTTATAATTCCATTCATGTAAATGTGCTAACTGTTTTTCATCTGGTGTTAATGATGTTGAGAATTTCTTCTTATTAAGTACTCCTGCTGCATGTAGTAAAGACGTCCCTGCACAAATACCTGCTATCCATTTATTTTGCTTATGTAATTCGTTCACGATAGATAACAACTTTTTATTTTCTAAATGCTCAAAAATATGTCCTCCTGGTACGATAAGCACTTCATAGTCTGCTACTTCAATACGCTCGATAGCAACATGTGGTTGACACAAAAACCCACCTTCTCCTGTAACGGTTTTTCCGTCTACAGTTGCTGTTATTATTTCAAATTTCTTACTTATCAAAAATAAACTCGCTATATTCACTTCAAATTCTGCAAATCCATCAAATAAAAAGATTAAAGCTTTTTTCATATTATCTCCTCCCCCTATACTTATTCTAAGACAATCATCTTTCTCCTCCCAAAAAGGCAGACCTGCATACAGGTCTGCCTTTTTATTCATTTCTTATTAAATCCTTTTTCACTTAAAAACTCTTTCATATGCATTCTTTTTTCTTTAGACATAAACGAACTCATTGATTCTGTCCATGTTACGTTTTTCTTGTTTGATGATCTTTCTTTGTAATACGAGCTCATCGTTTCATCGTATTCGTTTAATAATTCATCATATTTCTTTTCATCATACCCATTTTCATGAAGGATTGCTGCTACTGGTAAACGTGGTTTCACTCCATGATCTTCATCTGGTACACCAACCGTCATTCCGAATACAGGGTATACTTTATCCGGTAAATGAAGCAATTCGCTCACTTCTCTCGGATTATTACGAATACCACCAATGTAACAAATACCGTATCCTAACGATTCTGCTGCTAGTGCTAAGTTTTGCGCGAAAAGTGAAGCATCTACCGTCGCAACGATAAAGTCTTCTACTCCTTCATGCTTTATTTCTGTACCATGCTGTTCACATGCCATTTCAAGTCGTTTTAAATCCGCACAACAAACAAAGAATGCTGCGCAGTCTTTCACGTGACGATTTCCGGATAACTCTGCTAGTTTAGCCTTTAGATCTTGATCGGTTACATATATAACAGAATACGCCTGTACAAAATGCGAGGAAGCAGCATGCTGCGCAGCTTGCACCATTCTTTCTACTACATCTTTCGGAATCGATTCTTCTTTATATTTACGAACTGACACGTGTTGCTCCATTTTATGTATAATATCATTCATGAAAAACACTCCTTTTTTCTCTTCATAATGAAAAATTAACATATCTTTTTCAATATTCACAACTTATAAGCACAAAAAGAGCAATTCTTTTTAAATTGCTCTTTTTTAAAACATCTATTAGTACGGTAAATGAAATTATATCGACGATAATTTCAATATATCAACGATTTTTCGAATATATCGACGATTCGACAAAGGATATCGACTTACCGACAAATAACGACACACTCATACCAAATTATTCCTTATCTTATTACGCCGTTTTCAAAACTTTAATACCTTTTACGATATTCCAAATGAAGTAGTAAATTCCTACAAGAATGAACACTGCATATGTGATCATCATTCCAATTCCAGCACCGTCAGATTGATTGAATCCTAAACCGTATATTCCTGATATCGCTAATCCTCCGAATAAAATTGCATATGGGAAAATATGTGACCCAAATGCTTTTTTCGCGTGGTATTTCACTTCATCCTCTGCAACGAAGTACACGATAATTGGCAGTAAAAATGGTGCAAAAAAGATACTAAAGTAACATAATGAAGATAATATATTATTTCCTTTCATCCGATTCACCTCTAAGTAGTTTTTGTTATCTTCATTATGTCAGGAATGCATTCTAGAAACTATCGCTTTACCTTTCATGAACATGACATATTTGTAAGATTCCCCTCTAAAATAATCCCGCCTGAAATTTCAGGTGGGATTATTTTCTCTATATTCGATTCATAAACCAATATTGCGTAATGGCTAAATACTCTCGTATATTCGATGGAATCACAATTCGCTTCGGTGTTTCGGCCGGAAGACCTTCTAATTGTAAACCTTGTTTTGCTGCTATTTTTTTCGCTCTAAACATATGGAAATCGTTTGTTACGATCATTCCTTTTTTCATATTGTCCGGAATTAAAGGTTTTGAGAATTTAATATTCTCATCTGTACTCGTTGACTTATCTTCCATTATAATGCGGTCTTCTGCAATTTTTAGTTTCATTAATCCATTTTTCATCGCTAATGCTTCTGAAATATCTTCTCCTTTTCCTTTCCCTCCAGACACGATAGCAATTGTTTTCTCATGTGATTGTAAATACTCAGCTGCTTTATCAATACGATATTGCAATGAGTACGATGGTTCCGTCCCATTTACTTTCGATCCTAGTACAATTATATAATCTGCGTCGTAGGTAGCATTCATTTGCCCCTGCTTATAAATGTTATATTGTAAAAATCCCGCATAAACGGCGCAAACCATTATAATTCCTATCATATACTTCATTATTTTCTTCTTTCTCATATCCATATACTCCTATGTTCTTTGCTTCTTTCATGATAATATCCATTTATTTGTTTGTATACATACAAATTCCAATTCATCCTAATTTATCCTCTGGAATGTAATATTTATATTTCTTTCGGGAACAGTAAGTACAACTTTGCACGAAGGAGTGTCTCTATTGCTTCTCTTTTTATGTAATGTATCGTTCTTTTTCATCTTATTTTTACTATCACTTAAAATGTTAGGAAAATCAGCTTTAGCACAACTAACTCCTCATGATTTTGGTGCTATTATCTTTTTATCTTATTTAGCTTTTCAGGCCATACCTGTCTCTGGTGCTTTGCAAGCTTTTCTCGGTATGGTCGTTATTACATGTTTGCATTTGCTTCTTACAAAATTAAGCTTACTAAACAAACTAAATCGTTTTATTCTTGGGCACCCTATCATTTTAATTAAACATGGTGACATTATTTTTGAGAACTTACAAAAAAGTAGATATCCAATCGCTGAACTTCTTTCTAACCTTCGCGTCGCAGGATATCCAAGTGTTCACGAAATCGAATACGCTATTTTAGAAGCGAATGGAGCCATTAGTATTTTACCAAAGCGTGAGCTTGTACCATTAACTCCGAAAGATTTGAACATAGATGTTTCATATGCCGGATTACCAATTGCCCTTATCGTTGATTCACAAATTCAATACGATAACTTAAAGTTAATTCATAAGGACGAAAAATGGCTATATAAAGAATTAAAAGAAAAAGGCATTACAAATATAAAGACCGTTGCTTTCGCGTCTGTTCAAGAAACAGATGGATCTTTTGCAATTAGTTTAAAGGAATAAAAAAATCCCATTAATTGCTTAATGGGATTTTCTTCATTATATTGCTTCTTTCTTTCCCGCCATATTTAATGGAACAGGATGTTTCATACGATTCATCGTAAATACGATAATCGCTGTCAATACTTCCGCTACTGGCATAACGAGCCAAATTCCGTTTATCCCAAATAATTTCGGCATAATCCATAATAATGGAATAATAAATAGCAACCCTCGGCTCATTATAATAAGTACTGATTTCGTCGTTTGTCGCACTGATTGGAAGTACTCTCCATACACAATGTTATAGCCTAAAAATACATATTGGATAAAGAACAAGCTCATACCCGTTAATGTTAATTCCAATAACTCTGGAGATTGAACATCAAATAAACCAATAATATATTTCCCGAAGAATAATCCGACAATTATTGCAACGCCTCCAAGTACAACTGCAATTTTTACAGCAAACTGCAATCCTTCACGCAATCTTTCTGATAAATTTGCACCGTAGTGGAAACTCGCAATTGGTTGTAACGCTGCTCCAACGCCGAAGAATAGTAGTAATGTCATCGCGTGAATACTATTCACCATCGCATAGGAAGCGACACCTACTTCTCCTGCATATTGAACGAATGCAATGTTAAAACCAATCGTTACAATTGCAACTGTACTTTCTGCTGTAAAGCTCGGGAAACCGATTATCATAATTTGTTTCACTGTATCCCACTCAAAATGAAATTTCGTCCATTTTAAAATACTACTTTTTCTAAAAAAATGAGTTAATAATACAAGGAAACCAATTGCTGCTGAAAGAATAGTTGCTGAAGCAGCTCCTGTTACGCCCCATTCAAAAATGAAAATAAAGATATAGTCAAACACTATATTTAATACAGCCGTTACAACTAAACCTGCCATTGCTAAATTAGGATTTCCATCATTTCGTATAAATGTACTTAAAATATTTTCTAAAACGTATATCATTCCAAATGTTAATAACACGTGTAAATAATCTAACGCATACGGTAAAATCACTTCGTTTGCACCGAATAAGTATGCTAAATCTTCTATTCTCCATAAGCAAATCGTTGCTAAAACGCCTACGATAATTACTGCTACAGTCATAGATTGCGTAAAAATAGACCTTGCTCTTTCTATTTTATTTTCACCTAATGCAATGGAATATAACGTTGCCCCGCCCATTCCAATCCATAATGAAATTGAAAAGAAAATTGAAAATGCTGGAATAGCCACGTTTACTCCTGCTAATCCGTTCGCTCCAACTCCCCTACTAATCATAACCGCATCAATTACAATATTAACCGACATTAATACCATTCCTAGAACGGCTGGTATTAAATACGAAATAAATAAGCTCTTTATCGGTTTTTCTCTTAATTTTTCTGTTGCTTCCATACTATTTTGCTCCTTTTTTTCAACTCTCTTTTCTTAGTTTAAACCTTCAAGTAACTTGAAGGTCAATAGAGAATTTAAAAAATAGGCAACTTCCTTATCGTGTTTCATGCCAATTTGTAATGATACACTTCCTATAACTTATTGCTTTATTTTTTCATGATAGGAATTTGAATTTCAGTTACTTGCTCCTCTGGATTTTCTGTTACAGACCAATCGATTAATCCAATCTCAATCGCATCTCCACTTACTTCATATCCTTCTTTATCAATGTATGCAAGTAATTCCTTATACGTTGCACCTGTTTCTTCATACGGTCCATGATGATAAGAACAAGCATATAAACCTTCCTTAATCTCATCTGAACTCTGTACTTGGAAAGGCATGTAATCCAAAAGAATAAAAACACTGCTATATGCTTGAAACTCATTTTGCATTAATCCTTTTTTCGCGACTGTTACACCGATATCTCCAGAAAATAAGCTATCATCCATTTGCCTCATATTTTTTTGCAACGAATGAATGTAGTACTCAAACATATCATCCGTCGTATTCGGAGCAACCGCAATAGCTGTTATTTTTCGCTGCGGGATTTCTTTCATTACCATTTGTTCAGCTTTTGCTTTTGTTGCTTCCTTAATTAAATGAATTCTATGCTCCATTTTCGCCAAAGCATATTCAATTTCTCTTTGTTTTTTCAACATCATTTCTTGTTGTTTCTCCAGTAAATTGAGTGCGTATGCTGGATTTCTTTCATCAATATATTTTTTAATTTCCTTTAGTGGGATATTTAATTGACGTAAAAATTTAATCGTATCTAATAGTGAAAATTGATCGATTGTGTAATAACGATAATTTGTTTGCGGGTCCACAGTGGACGGATGAAAAATTCCCTTCTCATCATAATAACGTAAAGTAGATTCCGCTATATTATGCATTTTTGCCATTTCTCCAATTGTAAAGCGTTTGTTTAATAACATCTTTTATTTCCTTCCATTTCTATTTATTTCATTATATGTTCATTCTGTCTTCAAAACAAAAAAGAATTCCCCTACGAGAATTCTTTTTATTAACTCTTAAACCTCTATTATTATAGGAAGGATCATCGGTTTTCTTTTCGTGTTAGTATATATAAACTTACCTAAAGCCTCTCTTACTTCTCTTTTCAAAATCCCCCAGCTATTCACATTCTCTTTCTTTAAATTATTAATCGTAATAACAGCTAATTTATTTAATTCCTTCAAAAATTCTTCTGAATCACGAACATAGACAAATCCACGAGAGATAATATCAGGACCTGAAATAATTTCTCCATCCACTTTATTAAAGGTAATAACTATTACGAGCATTCCATCTTCTGAAAGTTGTTTTCGATCACGTAATAAGGCATTTCCAACATCACCAATTCCTAATCCATCTACATATATATTTCCAGCCTGTATTTTTCTAGATTGAATGGCCTCTTCATTACTTATATCTACAACATCTCCATTACGAACGATAAAGATATTTTCTTTTTCGACACCAATTGATTCTGCTAACAAACTATGGTGATGTAGCATTCTAAACTCTCCATGAATTGGGATAAAATATTTAGGTTTCATTAAAGTGAGCATTAATTTCAATTCTTCTTGATACGCATGACCAGATACATGAACTCCAGTAGAACTACCTGATCCATAAATTACTTTTGCTCCTAAAGCAAATAAATTATCTATAATTTTTGAAACGTTACGTTCATTTCCTGGAATCGGAGTCGCAGCTATAATAACCGTATCTTCTGGTAAAACATCAACTTGTCTATAGTTTCCACTCGCTAAACGCGCTAAAGCTGCCATCGGTTCTCCTTGACTTCCTGTACAAAGTATCGCTACCTGCTTTGGATCTAAACGATTTACCTCACTCGCTTCAATTAACATGCCGTCTGGAATATGTAAATACCCTTTCTCTAGAGCAACTTCTACTACATTTACCATACTTCTCCCGAGCAAAGCCAATTTTCGATTTGTTTTTATGCAAGCTTCAACTATTTGCTGAACACGATTCACATTAGAAGCAAATGTAGAAATAATTACTTTTCTATTTGCTTTCATAAATATTTCTTCTATTCGTTCTCCTACTGATCTTTCTGATGGAGTAAAACCTGGTCGTTCTGCATTTGTACTTTCAGATAGTAAAGCTAGTACACCCTCACTACCTATTTTAGCCATTTTATGAATATCAGGATGTTGGTTATTTACTGGTGTTAAATCAAATTTAAAATCCCCGGTATGCACTACAGTACCTTCTCGTGTATGAAACACAATACCGAGACAATCTGGAATACTATGATTCGTTTTAAAAAATGTCGTCTTAATAGAACCGAGATCGATTTCTGATTCAGCGTGAATAACAATTAATTCTGTATCATTTTGAAGATTATGCTCTTTTAATTTAATTTCAATTAAACCTAACGTTAACTTCGTCGCGTAGATTGGTACGTTTAGTTGTTTTAAAAAATATGGTATTCCACCAATATGGTCCTCATGTCCATGTGTCACGACTAACCCGCGAATTTTTTCTTTATTTTCTTGTAAGTATGTGATGTCTGGAATTATTAAATCAATTCCTAATAAACTTTCATCTGGAAATTTAGATCCACAATCAATAACGACAATATCATTTTCATATTGAATAGCATACATATTTTTCCCTATTTCATTTACTCCACCTAAAGCAACAATAGACAAGTTTTTCTTTAATGAATTCAAAGGATAGGCCCTCCCTTTCACATTTATAATTCGTGAAATAGCATTTAGGCTTTATTATTTGTAATGAAACAGGACTTCATACTATTTCATACATATAAAAATTCACACACTACTCTTATATGTATATCCCCAATAACACAGTCTCTCTCTAAAAAAGCTCCCATTTTTCCATTGATTTTTTATAAAATCTATTATATATTAATTACAGGTTCAAATTACAAGTTCAAAAGAACTTGTAGTCAGACCCTTTGTTTAATGGGTTTTACATATTTTCATTAGGCAAATTCCGAGAAATCGTATGATAAAAATAAAAATGATGAGGAGAGGATCCGATGGAATTCGAATTTTTCTTTCAAATTGCACTTATTTTATTAAGTACAAAGCTTGCTGGTGATCTTAGTGTTAGATTAGGTCAACCTTCTGTACTAGGTAAACTAATTATCGGTATCGTGATTGGTCCAGCTATATTAGGTTGGATTGAAAATTCAGAACTTTTAACACAATTAAGTAATGTCGGTGTTATTCTTTTAATGTTTATGGCAGGACTTGAAACAGACTTAGAGGAATTAAACGCAAATCGTAATTCTTCTTTAGCTGTTGCACTTGGAGGTATCATTCTTCCATTCGTAGGTGGTTACGTTTCTGGTCTTGTTATCGGAATGGAACAAGGAAATGCTGTATTTTTAGGATTACTTCTATGTGCGACAAGTGTTAGTATTTCCGTACAAACACTTCGCGATTTAGGAAAGATGAAAACACGTGAAAGTACAACTATGCTGGGTGCAGCTGTATTTGATGACATTCTTGTCGTTATTTTATTAGCATTTGCAATGAGCTTCTTAGGTACAGACGATGTTAACTTAACAATGATTATCTTGAAGAAAGTTGTATTCTTCGCTTCTATTATTTTAATCGGATGGAAAGGTGTTCCTGCGATTATGCGCTGGTTATCACCACTACGCGTATCTGAGTCTATCGTCAGCGCGGCTCTTATCATCTGTTTCTCATTCGCATACTTCGGCGAATTATTAGGAATTGCTGGTATTATCGGTGCTTTCGCAGCTGGTATTGCGATTTCTCAAACGAACTACAAACATGAAGTAGAAAAGAAAGTAGAACCAATCGCTTACGCTATGTTCGTTCCAGTATTCTTCGTAAGTATCGGTATGAATATTACATTTGATGGTATTGGCGATCAAATTTGGTTCATCCTAGCATTAACGGTAATCGCTGTATTAACGAAACTAATCGGTTGTGGATTAGGTGCACGAATGACTGGATTTGACGCTAAGTCTTCTGCAATTATCGGTTCTGGAATGGTTTCTCGTGGTGAAGTTGCACTTATCATCGCTGGAACAGGACTTTCTTCAGGTCTACTAGCACAAGATTACTTTACAGCTATCGTTATTGTCGTTATTTTAACTACAATGATTACACCACCAATGTTAAAATACACTTTTGGTGCAAAAGATAAAGCAATGAAAGCAAGTAAATAAGTTTAATAAAAAAGAAGATTACTATCTTATAAGATAGTAATCTTCTTTCTCATTTTATATCTAAACAATTCCGTTCGTTTTTAACCATTTTTCAAAAATAATTCGTGCTTCTTCATCATCCATATCAATACTAAATGAATACACCTTAATGCCGTAATCATCTACATATTCACCTAGCTTCATTTCCTCCACCTTTTTGTAAAAATCGCCTGCCTCATAGTGCGGAATATAAGCATCCCAAACTGGTTCATTTATTCTTTTATACGCTGTCACTTCTAAATCATACCCATCTTCATAATATCCGATATGATAATGTTGACTAGGATCATATTTCTTCATAATAATTCCCCTCCCTTCGAAAATTTACCATATTTCACCTAATAAACAAAAGCGAGCTATAATTACAGCTCGCTCGATTCATTAAATGCGTTCCATCGCTGTCTTCAACGTTCCAACAACAAAGGCAATTTCTTCACTTGAAATAACAAGCGGTGGTGCTAATGTTAAGACGTTATTATATCCAGCTGTTGTCATACCATTTCGTCCTATAATTAAACCTTTTTCTTTACAAGCATTTACAACACTTGCAATTTTGTCGTTATCAATTGGCTCTTTCGTCTCTTTATCATTTACTAGTTCAATTCCAACTAGTAAACCTTTTCCTCTAATATCCCCAACAAGTGGATGCTCTCCAATTTCTTCTTTTAATTGCTCTAATAAAAGCGAGCCCATTTGTGCAGATCGCTCAATTAAATTTTCATTTTCCATAATCTCTAAGTTTTTAAGCGCTAATGCACATGCTGCAGGATTTCCACCAAATGTATTAATATGACGGAAGAATTCGTATTCACCCTTCCCTTTAAATGCTTCATATATTTCTTTTTTCACAGCTGTTGCTGATAATGGTAAATATGCGCTCGTAATTCCTTTTGCCATCGTAATAATATCAGGCTTCACATCATAATTCATAAATCCAAATGCTTTTCCTGTACGCCCGAAACCGCAAATTACTTCATCACTAATGAGCAAGGCACCGTGTTTTTGACACGTTTCATGAATTGCTTTCATATAGTCTTGTGGCGGCATTAAAATGCCTCCGCCCGTAATAATTGGTTCCATAATAAAAGCTGCAATCGTTTCACTTAATTCCCATGTCATAACGCGATCTACTTCTTTCACACATTCTACATCATAAATGTTCTCTCTTTCTATTCCAGGCATACGATAGCAATCTGGCGGCGTTACATGTAAAAAGCCTGAAGCAAATGGCTCATATTGATATCTACGCTGTGCTTGTCCCGTCGCTGCCATCGTTGCCATTGTATTTCCATGATACCCGCGGTAACGTGACATAAATTTATAACGATGCGGTTCACCTTTTTGAGCATAGTATTGCCTTGCTATTTTAAAAGCTGTTTCGTTCGCTTCCGAACCACTATTAGAGAAGAAAATAACATACTCTCCTCCAAGCCACTCATTTAATTTTTCTGCAAGCTTTATAGCTGGTTCATGCGATTGTGACATCGGAAAGTATGATAATGTTTGTAATTGCTTATAAGCCGCCTCTGCGAGCTCTTTTCTGCCGTATCCACTATTCACACACCAAAGACCGCTCATACCATCTAAATATCTTTTTCCTTGTATATCTTCAACCCAGCACCCTTCTGCTTTTGCCCCTACCATTGTACTATTTGGACTAAAGGGACGCATTCCGTGCCAAACATATTGCTCATCTTTTGCTAATAATTCATCAGTCTGTTTCGTTTTCATCATTTCTTCCACCTTCCATAACAACTTATTTTTCACAAAAGCTGCGCTGGTGCCATGATGATTTAAATTTCTCCCTGCTTATTTTCATTCCACAAAATTACGACAAATCCTACTTACAAAGTAGTATTATTTACAATAAAATGCCAAAAGAAAAAGGAGCTTTTCTTATATATCGAAAAGCCCCTCTTTTTTAATGTGAAGACGCATCACTAATACCATGACCAGTATTAGATTTCACAAGAATTTCATCAAACTTCGCCGCATCTTCTTTCTTACTAGATAAAATGGTCCCTAAATACGCTGCAAGGAATCCGAGCGGGATCGAAATAATTCCAGGAGTCGTATATGGGAATATCGCTTCTCCAACAAATATAGCTTTTCCAGCTACAGGGCTCCAAACATTTGGACTTAACGCTACGAGAACAATGGCTGATACAAGACCAACAATCATACCAGAGATGGCGCCCGTTGTATTAAAGCGCTTCCAATATATTGTGAATAATATAACTGGTAAGTTTGCACTCGCTGCAACTGCAAATGCTAATGAAACTAAAAATGCTACGTTCAATGTTTGAGCAAATAACGCTAGTATAATGGATAATACCGCTACTCCAATAGACGCATAGCGAGCCATTGACACTTGCTCTTTTTCTGTTGATTTTCCTTTGCGAATAATTTCATTATAAAAATCATGTGCAAAGGCTGACGCTGCTGTTAATACAAGACCTGCCACTACAGCTAAAATCGTTGCAAAGGCAATGGCTGATACGAAAGCAAATAAGAAATCTCCACCTAACGCTTTCGCTAATAAAGGTGCTGCCATATTACCAGCAGGATTTGCTTTAATAATTGCTTCATTCCCTACAAATGCCGCTGCTCCAAATCCTAAGAAGATTGTCATAATATAAAATGCACCAATTAACCACGTCGCGTATACAACAGATTGACGTGCTGTTTTTGCATCACGCACTGTAAAGAAGCGTACAAGAATATGTGGTAATCCAGCTGTACCAAGAACTAGTCCTAAATTTAAAGATAGCGTATCAAGGCCATCTTTATACTTTACTCCTGGATTTAAAAACGAATCTTTTAACGGTGTAGCTGTCTTCATTTGTGCGAACATTTCAGTCACACTAAAATTAAATTTTGCGAAAACGATAACAGAAATAATAAATGTACCAGCCATAAGTAATACAGCCTTAACAATTTGTACCCAGCTCGTCGCAGTCATTCCGCCAAAAATAACGTACACTGTCATTAATGTACCAACAATTAAAACAGATGTCGTATATTCGATCCCTAATAATAATTTAATAAGTGCACCAGCCCCAACTAATTGTGCAATCATATAAAAAATCGAAATCGTCATCGTATTAAGCGCTGCAACTCCGCGAACTTTTTTCGCATCAAAACGCGCCGCAATCATATCTGCTAATGTGTACTTTCCTAAATTTCGAAGCGGCTCTGCAACTAAGTATAATACAACTAAGTAAGCAACTAAGAAACCGATGCTATAAAAGAATCCATCAAACCCAGTTAACGCGATCGCCCCGGCTATACCAAGAAAGGACGCAGCAGACATATAATCTCCCGCAATAGCCAGACCATTTTGCCAACCAGTTAATCCCCCTCCAGCCGTATAAAACTCACTCGCATTTTTCGTTTTCTTCGATGCAAAATAAGTTATGACGAGTGTACCAAGTACGATGATTAAAAATAGTGCAAAAGCGGTTATATTCAAAGTCAGCCCCTCCCTTTTTGCATGTCTTGTAGAATGTTTTGTGAGATTTTATCAAAGGATTCCGCTTTTTTACTGTAAATCATACATAATGACCACGTCATAATAAATTGAGCAAATGCAAACACCCATGCCCACGTAACATCACCGAATGCCGGTGTATTAAGTACCTTTGAATACGATGTTAAAATAGGTAACGCAATAAAAAAACTTAAAAAGAAAATACTCATTGGAACGATGAACTTCTTTTTCGTATTTAATAGCAATTGAAATTCTTCTGACTGAACAACCTCTGTATAATTCACCTCATTTTGCAACTTACGTGCTGACGTATCATCTCGTTTCATTCTCTAATCCCCTCTCTTACTAAAAATACAATTCCCCCTTGCATGACTAAATACTAAATTTTATAAATATTCAGAAACTTATTTTCATTTTAGACAATCCATACATTCCTGCAAAGATGTTTCGATAGACATTTTTCGGCAATTTCCCCTAAGTTTTTAATATACTTTTTCAGCATAAAATTTGTGCACTTCACTTTCGCTCCAGCTAAGCTTTCATACTCGTTATAACAAAATAAAAAAGTAGTGCTTAGCGCACCACTTCTGTTTTTTTCTCTTTTTCTAAATTACGAGCTGTTTCGCTTAATTCAACATCTTTTCCATCTTTAAGCGTTCCAAATAGGAAATCGAATACTGGATTTGAAACACCGAACCAAAACTTTTCATTTTTATAATGGTGTAATATGTGCTGTTTTTTTAGCCATCGCCCAAACTTAGTGATAGGACGGATTGGCTTATGTGCAATATAATGTTTCCACTCATAAACGAGAAGCATAATAATCATACCAATCCCGAATGAAAGTGTAATAGTAACACTTTTTGTTATAGCGTATGATATAAGTAAATATATAGTAAAGCTTGGTATGCTAAACCATACTGGCAAAAATAAAAGTTTTAAATCATCTGGATATACGTGATGATCATAATGTAATCTTCTTAACATTTTTAATAAAAATACGTTTTTAGGTGGTTTTAAGTGAAATAAAAACCGGTGTGTCATATATTCGTTAAGCGTATAAAAAACAATACCAAACAAACACGCTAACATACTGATCCATGTGAATAATTGCATTTTTAAAATAATGATGAAAACAAATAAAATACAATACATAATAACGATATCATGTTGTAAAAAGAACTCTTTCCCCATTCTCTTCATCTTCTTTCCCCCTTTTCCAAAAAAACAGCCGCAACATATCGTTACGACTATTTCTTTTATTTTCTATTCTTATTCTATTCACTTTACAAATTTGCCTGCTGCTCTATTGTCGAGAAAAAATTGTTCGATCCAAATATATTTTGTTTTGGAATAATATGTTCCACCGCAAACACTGTTACTTCTCCTCTTTGTACCTCTCCAATAATGAGCCCAAATACTTCATGATTTACCGCAAACGTTGGTTGCTTTGTTTGTAGTAATCTTGCTGCAGTATGAAATACCGCTTCATATAGTGGATTTCTATCGGTAATTTCTTTTCGGATTTTTGGTGCTAACGTAATAATAATTTCTTTTCCGTCAATAGTGGTTCGATACATAAAAATCTCCCCTTCAATCTTATGTGAACAACTGTAAAGCTTTGTATGCAAAATGGATAGAATATCCTACTAAAATAATACCGGCTCCGGCTGTTATATAGCCTAATGCTTTTTGCTTTAATAATGTTCTGCCAAAATGGACAGAAAAAGCGATATTTAAATTCCACAAAATAATGCCAACGATAATACAAAGGCTGTACAAAAAGGCTTCTTGTTTCGTTACCTTCGTAAGCAATGAGCTAAGTGTACTTCCGTATATACCAAACCAAAAAACAAGATTTAATGGATTGGATATCGCAATTAAAAAACCTGCCATAAACGATTGTTTCAGCCCACCTACCTCTTCTTTTTTATATTCCATATTCGAGTGGGAAATTCCTTGTTTTACACTTTGAAATCCTAAATAAAATAATAAGAAAAACCCTGTGCAATACATAAAAGCTTGTACATATGTATACATAAACAGAGAAGATAAACCGAAATAGATGAGAAGCATAAACAAAATATCTGCAGTCATTCCACCAATTCCAACAACCCACGCATGCCAAAAACCTCGTTCAATTCCTCGTTTTAACATTTCAATATTAATCGGACCTACTGGTGCAGCTAATGAAATACCTAATACAATTTGTTGTATAATCGCTCTACCCTTTCTACTTCCTTTACTATTAAGTAATGATGTAATGATTAAAAATAGACTAGCTTTCATCAAAATATTTACTACTAAAACACCCTTTTTTATCCAAAATATACAAAAGAGCCACCTGGATGATGGCTCTTACTTTTCTATCTTATGAAGAAAAGGACATTTTCCTTTTATCGGTTCTACATCGTCTCCTATGAAATATTGTTTCCATTCCCGATGTTCCGGATCACCATAATGACTAATGTTAGGATGCTTCGGCAGCTGATCCCACTTTTCAACTCGCTCTCGGACCGTTTGTCTGGAATATGCTCCTTTAGGACGATCCCCTTCTAATCCATCAAAGATGGTGCGTGGTTGGAATCCAATAACGAGAGAATTTCCTAAATGTCTAGTTTTTCGTTGTTTATAAGCTGGCGCATTTCCAAATGCGAATATCGGTTCACCACCAAATGAAAATTCCCATAAGTAATGGTCTGGGTCTTCAGGAATTTGCTTCGGCCATGTTTGGTCATCTTGTTCATGTGAATATTGTAATAATTTCCAAAAGTAATCACGATAATATTCCAGTGATTGTTCCTCACATTCTGGTTCCACAAAAAGAAAAAATCCCCTTCTTACAATTGGGCGCTCTTTCATTAATTCTAAAAAAGATAACATTGTATGTGACAAATGGCTCCAATCATTATGAGAGAGAAAGGAATAACGAAGCTCATTCTTTTTCAAAGCAGTTAAACCAAAATAACATGGGAAAGTTGGTTCTAATACGATGTTTGAAAAATTTTCAAATTCTTTTGCAACCCAATTCGGTATATCCGTTCTCATTCTCATCCCATCATTATCTAATAAATAAGACTCATTCATTCTTTCACCTCACTATGTATAGCATTCAATTAAGACCATTACATACTCGGCCTGTCCTATACCTATTTAAAAATTCGACTGAAAAATTATTTAAAAATACAAAAAATAAAATCGCTTACTTGACTAAATTCTCCCAATTCGTGTATATTTAAATTAATCATTTAGCAGAATATTCAAGATTATAGCATTTTTAGTTTATATTATCTTTTCAAATGAATTTCACTAAATGAAAAACGTAAATGTTTTTTAGGAGGAATTGTAACATGCAAGGAAAAGTAAAATGGTTTAACAACGAAAAAGGTTTTGGATTTATCGAAATGGAAGGCGCTGACGATGTATTCGTACATTTCTCTGCTATTCAAGGCGAAGGCTACAAAGCTTTAGAAGAAGGTCAAGAAGTATCTTTCGATATCACTGAAGGAAACCGCGGACCTCAAGCTGCTAACGTAGTAAAACTTTAATCCAACATATGACAGGAGGTTACCTAACTTGGTAACCTCCTTTGTTATTCCTTTGTATATTTCCGTTTTCCAGAGCAAAAACTATGTGAAATGCGCAATATACAAAGGAGGAATTAGCAATGGGATCAGAAGTAAATGATTTTGAAGAAGTAAAATTCCGTGTAGAAACAGCACAAAAAATGGTAGGATCAGCGACAATTTCAATGGATCCAGATACATTAGAGCATGCTACTACTGCTGTAGAAGCCGCTCGCTCCCAGCTTGAAATTATGAAGTCTGTTGCAACAGATTTAGATGAGCCGTTTCTGATGAATGAGGAAAAAAAATTAAGTCAATGCGAGCATCAATTAAATGAAGCGAAGCACTAAAAAACATCCAGAGAATTTTCTCTGGATGTTTTTTCATGACAGCTGTTCTCCATACTTTTTCAACGTTTCTCCAACTGTACATTGCCTGATACAAAATGAATGAGCGTAATACTTACTATTCGTCTTTCGATTATGTTCTCGCAAAAAACACCCTTCACAATACGTTTCTAATAAGTCATTTACCTCTGTAATGAGTTGCTTTTTATCCACCTTTGCACCTCTCTATTCGGTTATTTCTTTATGACTATCAATGACGGTTCCTTCTAATGCTTGTGTAGCTAATTGATGTGCTTCTTTGTTTTGTTTTCTAGATATCGGCTCACATACAAGTTTTAATTTCATTTGCTTCGCCTTTTGTTCAATTTGATCTAAGTAATGATTTAAATGCTCATCATAACAAGGCCATTCTCCAGCCAATTGCTGCAGTACAACTTGCGAATCGCCGCGGAGTGTAACTGCTTCATACTTAATTGCTAATTCCTCGAGTATATTCATACCATATAATAATGACGCATATTCCGCTTCATTATTATCATATATGCCTTCTATGTATGCATTACGGCGAATTCGGTATTTTGCATTTCCTTTTTTATAGTATACACATATACCTACTCCAGCTTCTTTCGTCTGTACATCATAACCACCATCAAAATAAACGAGTATTTCTTGGGGCTCTTCCTCCACTTGTTTACTCAGCTTTTTCATTTCCTTTAATGACCATTCTGCATCCATTTCATCGTAAAATAATAATTCCTTCACTCTTCCTGTTTTCTCGAAATCCTCTGCAAATTGAAGTACTTCTTCTATGTTCATATAATCTGTCGTTAACTCTGTCTGCAAACCGCGCTTTGTTTTATACAACCAATGAATTTTATATTTCATACTAGATTCCCCTTATATAAGACTTCTTATATGTAGCCAGCTAATGAAAGCCTCACTTTATTTTATTATATTGTATCAAGAGTCACAGCATTATATTCAATATGATTACATACAAAAAGAGCTATGCCTTTAGGAATAGCTCTTTCATCTATTACATAAATCTTTCAAATTGTACTCGTTTATTAATCCAGTACATTACAGGCATACCAATCGCCATGACAACAAATTCACCAACTGCACATGTCAACCAAGACAACATAAATGGTAAACCCAATGCAAGATGAAGTTCAATTGCAATCATAAACATTGTAATTGTAAAGATAACTGTATTAAAAATCATACGAGCCCAAACACCTTTAATAAATCGCATAGAAATAATCGTTGCAACTAATGCAAGAATAGATTGCCCTACTCCAAATACTAAATCGTAAGCGATCATAGGTGAGAAAAAGAGATTCGTTAAAAATACACCTAATACAATTCCGTAAATTGCTTTCTTATTAAATACAACAAGATGATTAAACATCTCTGAAATACGAAACTGTACATTCGTAAAGCCAAATGGCTGAATAAGCATAGAAACAGCAATATATAATGCCGCTAAAATACCATTACCGACTAAAGTTCTAATATTCATGACAAAATCTCCTTAGTTTTTTTACGTGGGATGGTTTCGAACCACGTTATTCGTTTTTTAAGCAACAAGATTATATTCTACGCAATACACACTCTTTCGTCAATAGATTCCTATCATGAACTACCTTTTTTCTTTTAGACAACGTATAATAAAACATATGAAAGTTTTAGGAGGTTTCACTTCATGACAGCAACAATTCAAAATGAAAGAGTGATCGTTTCCATTTCTGACAAAGGTGCAGAATTACAAAGCGTTCGCTTAAAAGAAGATAACACTGAATACTTATGGCAAGGCGATTCTACTTATTGGGGGCGCCGCGCACCCATTTTATTCCCAATTGTCGGCCGATTAGTAGATAATACATACTACGTAGATGGTACACCATATTCTTTAACACAACACGGCTTTGCTCGTGATCTTACATTCTCTGTAAAAGAACAAAGTGAAACGAAAATCACTTATATTGTTACTAGTAATGAAGAAACATTAAAAAAATACCCATACGAATTCGAATTACTCGTTTCTTATGAGCTAGACGGACAAATCGTTCATGTAACATATGAAGTAAATAATCCTTCTTCAAAAGAGATGTTCTTCTCAATCGGAGCACATCCTGGTTTCAACTTCCCGTTATTAGAGGGTGAATCATTTACAGATTATCATTTATCCTTTAATGGTTCTGAACGCATAGAAACAAGCGTATTAGAAGGACCTTACCTTTCAAGCAAAAAACAATTAATCGCTGAAAATACGAATGAATTACCACTTACATACGATTTATTTAAAAATGATGCACTTATTTTTGAAAATATGAACACGGATGAAATCTCTATTCGTTCTCATAAACATAATAAATTTGTAAAAGTAGAATTTGACGGATTCCCATTTGTCGGCGTATGGACACCAGGCGAGAATGCACCTTTCTTATGTATTGAACCTTGGTACGGAATTGCCGATGAAGTAACTCCAGCAAAAGATTTCAAGGAAAAAAAAGGAATTCAATCTTTACAAGCGAATGAAACATTTACATGTCGTTATAGCATTACAATCGGCTAATTACTCTATCCCCTACTTCAAAGAAACATATAAGTAGGGGATCATCTTATCATTTGGAGGTTTCTCATTTTGATTGAAGTATATATTGATGGTGCATCAAAAGGAAATCCTGGTCCTTCTGGTGCGGGAGTATTTATTAAAGGGGTTCAACCAGCTGTACAATTATCATTACCCCTCGGGACAATGTCCAATCATGAAGCAGAATACCACGCTTTACTTGCGGCATTAAAATATTGCACGGAGCATAATTATAACATTGTCTCTTTTCGTACAGATTCGCAACTTGTCGAGCGAGCTGTCGAAAAAGAATACGCAAAAAATAAAATGTTTGCACCTTTATTAGAAGAAGCACTGCAGTACATAAAAAATTTCGACCTCTTTTTTATTAAGTGGATTCCAAGTAGTCAAAATAAAGTTGCTGATGAGTTAGCTAGAAAGGCTATCTTACAAAATTAACGGGGGTATGAGTGTGAAAAAAGATTGGATTGCTCCTCTTGCTTTATTATTTGTCTCTTTTATTTGGGGAGCTACGTTTGTTGTCGTTCAAAATGCTATGTCTTTCGTTGGTCCATTTACTTTTAATGGTATTCGCTTTTTATTCGCCGGAATTATTTTATTATTCGTTCAAATGATTTTCGCAAAAAAAACTTCAAAACAAGATATAAAACAGAGTAGCCTTGCTGGATTAATCGTTGGATTCTTTTTATGTGTTGGCTATGTGTTACAAACATTCGGCTTACTTTATACAACTTCTTCAAAAGCAGGATTCTTAACAGGGCTTAGTATCGTTATGGTACCTATTTTGTCTTTTATCTTTTTAAAACAAAAAGCTACTATTTTTATCGTAATAGGCATTGCTGTAGCAACAGCAGGTTTATACTTATTAACAGCTGGTGATTCATTTCAATTAAACATTGGAGATATACTCGTTCTCGGTTGCGCGGTTGCTTTCGCTGCTCATATTCTTGTTAATGGCTTCTTCTCTAAGAAAATATCACCTTTATTGTTAAGTACGTCGCAAGTGTTAGCTGTCGGTATGTTTTCTTCTATTTGCGCCTTTTTGTTTGAAGATTGGGAAAAATTACTTTCAGCAGCACTATGGACGAATTCTTCCTTTTTATTCGCCCTATTTCTAACTTCTCTATTCGCAACATCCATTGCTTTTTTCATTCAAACATCAGCGCAAAAACATACATCTCCAACGAGAGTAGCCATTATTTTCGCAATGGAGCCCGTTTTCGCTGCCTTAACAGGCGTTCTCGTTGCAAACGAACAACTTTCTATTTCTGCTATTATCGGATGTCTATGTATTTTCCTAGGCATGGTTTTTGTTGAGTTACCTTCCAAAACAAAAAAAGAAGCGCAGGCTGCGTGAAGTTACGCTTGTAACTTCCGCATAAAAGCCTTAGCGCTTTTTTTATCTGTAATTTCTTCTTCTTTCAATCGTTCTAATAACGCAACAAAATAACTCCCATCAAACTGAAACTGATGTTTAATTGTCGCTTCTATTGCCGCGTTCACAATTCCATCAGATGCACCAGTATATCCTTGTCCGAACATAATAAACCCTTGTGCTTCCTCTGACAATTTAAATCCTTTCGTATGTAAGAATGAAAGATAATCTTCTATTGTTTGCATGTTATTCCCACCTACTCAAAAATTCTCCATCTCCTATCATACATGTTTTTACAAGCTATGAGAATGAAATTTATATGACAACTTTGTAAATCTATCCGAAGTAGACGATAGAGGATTTCCTTACAATATAAAAGAATATGTAACTGGTAACTTATTTTATATTAAAGGGGATAGGGATATAAAATGAAACAAGCACTATTAATTATTGATGCGCAACAAGAGTTAATGGATGGAAATGAAAAAGAAAATGCAGTTTTTCGTAAAACCGAGTTACTATCCACACTAAATACAGCTGTGCAGAAAGCAATCGATGCAAATGCCCTTATTGTTTTCGTAAGAGATATCGATGTTGCTTCTGGTAGCGGTGAGGGATTTGAAGTACATAATGAAATTCAAGTACCTCAGTCTGCAATCCTTATTAATAAAGCAGCAACGAACGCATTCTATGGCACTTCTTTACTTGAACTTTTAAAAGAAGAGAAGATTGGCCATATCGTTATCGGTGGATGTAAAACAGAGCATTGTATCGACACCGCAGTTAGAACTGCGACTGTACAAGGATGTGACGTTACATTAATTAAAAATGGTCATTCCACAACTGATTCTAACGTATTATCTGCAGAGCAAATTATTGCTCATCATAATAAAATTCTACATGGACATTATAATGTGGATCATTTTTCAGTTGTTAGGGATGTCGAGGAAGACCTTTTTGTACCTATTCATGATCAATATCGTGATTAACGAAAAAGAATCCTTCATTCAGAAGGATTCTTTTTTATCCAAAAATTTGCGCTGCAATGCTATATAACTCATTATTCCTTTTTAATAATTGATCGCTATTTTTCATCATAATTGGTGGTGTATTCGCCTTTTTAAAACCAGCAATCTCTAACTCTTTCAGAAAATTGTCCTTTCCTTCTGGTACATCCATTCTTAATTTCCCATTATGTCCTCTTGCTAAAGCATGTACTATTCTCATTGCCATTGCATCATTTTTAGCAACGATCGGTCCTATTATTTTATTTTCTGGCGTTTGTATACTTATACCGTATCCTACTACATTTTCTTTTGTATCCTTTACAACGACACACTGATCACTTTGCATAATTCTTTGTTTTAAAAACTCGTTTCGACTTGTTCCAAATGCGCCTTCATCTATTTTTATTATCCCTTCTAAATCCACCTCTTTATACCCCATCATATATTCTTCAGCTTCTGCACATTTATGATTCGCATTGTACGAGTTACATATGTATTTAGAAACATAGCTTACTACCCTAAATCCTATCTTTTTATATAAAGGCTTCCCCTCATCTGTAGCAATAAGCATAATTGGAGTTCGAGCTGATACGCTATTCATGCAAGAATTCGTTATCACCTTTCCAATCCCTCTTCCCTTATAATCCGGATGTACAATCACCATTCCTATTGACGCTAACGCCTCTCCGTATAATATAATTGCAGCGCTTGCAATAAGTTTTTTTCTCTCATTCCATACGCCATATACAATACCTAAGTTAAAAATCGTTTCAACTTCTTCTCTGTTATAATCCCAACCAATATAAGAAGATAACGCTACAATGTCCTCTATTTTTTCTTTCCTAAGACGTTCTATCCTCATTTCTAATTCAATCATACTCCATCCCCTTATCTAGACATTTAAATCATTATTACTAAATCAACTCGTACATGTTTCCCTTTATTTGTCACACACATATCCTATTTTGACCAAGACTATATTGTAAATGAGGTGACAACATGCCCATTACGAATCGGTTTTCTACCACCACTAACGGCGCACTTGCGATTACAGGAAACACTCTCGGTTTAAGTAAGATCAGTAATCAAAACCGTGCTGGTACAATCGGGGCAATTGGCGCATTTATAACTACGAATACCGCCTTACAAGTTCCCACTTTTCCTGCCGGTACAACGTTAAACTATACACAAAATAGTTCTACCGCTATTTTAAATATCCCTGCTGGTAGTACGATTCTTTACGCAGAACTCATTTGGGGCGGCAACTACTTATCTCGTGACCAAAACATTACAAGTGTTTTAGGAAACCCAGTTTCTTTTACAACACCTGTTTCAACATACTCGATTACTCCTTCAGCTGTTACAGCTTCAAATCAAACTTTCGTTTCAAATTCTATTACATTTGGCTTTTACACGCGTTCAGCAGACGTAACAACCCTTATTCAAGCTGGGGGTTCTGGTTCTTATACTACGGGAGCTGTCCCTGGACTTGTAGATCCTATAGATGCTTCTAATGGAACAATTAATTCAGCTGGATGGACGCTTATCGTTGCTTATCAAAACGGGACATTACCAGCAAGGAACTTAACAATTTACGTAGCTGGAAACCGTGTTTCTGCTGATACTGGTAGTGCAGATGTAGCTGTTTCTGGATTCTTAACACCTTCAGGAGGACCTGTAAGCGGGAGATTATTTTTAAGTTCTATTGAAGGAGATGCAGATATAACAGGGGATCAAGCGTTATTTGGACCAAATTTCAGTTCATTAAATGCTTTATCTGGGCCAAATAATGCTGTAAATAACTTCTTCGGTTCTCAAGTGAATAATGCTGCAGGAAACTTAGATACAACTGGGACATTTGGAACGCGCAATCAAAGTGCCGCTACAAGCACAAATATCTCCGCAGGCCGGCAAGGTTGGGACATTACTTCTATTGATATTTCTCCTTATTTAACAAATTCCCAAGTCTCAGCTGCAATCCGTTTAACAACTAACGGAGATGCATATATGTTAAATACAGTCGGGTTACAAATTAATATAAACTCACCAAACATACAAGCAACGAAAAGCGTGAATAAAAGCGTCGCTGCAATTGGAGATGTCCTCACTTATACCGTTACTATCCCTAACACCGGCCTTCTGCCTGCTAATAACGTTATTTTTACAGACACACTCCCTAACGGCACTTCCTTCATACCTGGCACTGTAACGGTAGATAACGTACCACAAACAAATGCAAATCCGGCTGCTGGTATATCTCTTGGAACAATTAATAACAATGCTTCTCGTACAGTAACTTTCCAAGCAACTGTCGTTTCCCTTCCAAATCAGAATCCGATTTCTAACACTGCGAATATTACATTTCAATATACACCAATTGCTGGGGGAACGACTTTTAACGGTCTTGCAACAAGCAACTCTGCTGGAACACAAATTAATCTTGCAGATATTAATGGTACAAAATCAGTTAACAAAATCTTTACCGATATTGGCGAAACGTTAACTTACAGTATTGCCTTAGCTAATATAGGAAATATCGCGGCAACGAACGTTATATATACGGATCCGATTCCTAGCGGGACTACTTTCATTCCAGGGAGTGTAACTGTTAACGGGGTTACTCAAGCTGGCGCAAATCCCGCTACTGGTATATCAATTGGATCTATTGCTGCTAATTCTACGACTACGGTTTCATTTCAAGTATTCGTTCCTTCTATCCCGCAAACAAATCCAATATTAAATAGTGGTACAACAACTTATCAATACATTCCTGTGCCAAATCAACCGGCAGTAAGCGGGACTGATACGACGAATATCGTCTCCACTCAAGTGAATAATGCTACTGTAACAATGACGAAAGCAGTAGACAAAAATTTTGCAGATATTGGTGACACACTAACGTACACTGTTTCCTTTACAGGTACAGGTAATACGAATGCGAATAACGTTATTTTTACAGATGTCATTCCTACTGGAACAACTTTTGTTCTCAACAGTTTAACAATAGATGGCACGACACAAGTTGGAGCAAATCCCGCTACTGGTGTGAATATAGGATCTATTCCAACTGGCACAACAAAAAATGTTTCATTTCAAGTAGTAGTAAATACAATTCCAGCGTCGAATGTCATATCTAATGGTTCAAGCGCTTCTTATCAATATACCGTCAATCCTAGCCAATCACCCGTTACAAAAAACATTTCTTCTAATCTTGTTTCTACTCAAATTAACAATGCGAATTTAACATTAACAAAATCAACAAATAAACAATTTGCTACAATTGGCGAAACAATCAGTTATACAATTCTTATTACAAACAGTGGAAATACAACTGCTACGAACGTGCAACTAACAGATCCACTTCCAAATGGAACGATATTGACTCCTGGTACTGTAACACTAAACGGAGTTTTACAAAATGTAGATTCTCTCGTTGCTTTACCTATCGGAACAATTCCTGGCGGAGCTACTTTTACTCTTTCTTTCCAAGTAACAGTCATCAATATTACCGCCCAAAATCCTATCATTAATAATGCTTTCGCTTCTTATCTATATACTGTAAACCCAAGTCTGCCACCAACTTCAAAAACAGCAAATTCTAATTCTGTTACATCAACAATTAGACTAGCAAACCTTCAAGCTACTAAGTCTGTAGATAAAACATTTGCGGAAGTTGGAGATGTATTAACTTATACCTTTTCTCTTACAAACGATGGAAATGTTGCGGCGAACAATGTAGTACTATCCGATTCAATCGCGAATGGTACTGCCTTTGTACCAGACAGTGTTACGATTAACAATGTTACTCAACCAGGCGTTACACCAACTAGCATTACTATTGGTAGTATTAATGCCGGTACTACAATTACAGCTTCATTCAAAGTATTAATAACTAGCATCCCAAATCCAAACCCTATTTCAAATAGCGCTTCTATTTCCTATAACTTTATCGTTGATCCAAATGCTCCCCCTGTAAGTAAGAACACAACTTCAACCACTACATTTACTCAAGCAAATGACGCAAATGTCATTTCAGCAAAAACAGTGGATCGAGCATTTGCTACTGTTGGGGATGTATTAACTTATACCATTCTTTTAACGAATGCAGGAAGCGTTACAGCTGATAGTCCAACTTTCGTAGATACAAATCCAGATGGCACTACCTTTATTCCAAACACTTTCCTTATTAATGGTGTGCTACAAAATAATGCAGATCCGAACATCGGTGTTCCGTTACCTTCCATTCCTGCTAACGGTGAAATTACTGTTTCTTATCAAGTAACTGTCACCTATTTACCAGCGCAAAACCCAACAATAAATTCGTCTAGTACACAGTATAGTTTTATTTTAAACCCAGGAGATCCACCAACTATAGAAACCTCTTTAAGTAACACAGTAAGTACACAAATTAATTTAGCAAATGTAATTATTTTCAAGGATGTAGATTTAACTATCGCCGATGTTGGGCAACCAATCACATATACAATTGCCCTAGCTAACCCTGGAAATACTCCAGCAAATAACTTAGTCGTTACCGATATACTACCTCCTGGTACGACACTCGTACCAAATAGTATTTTTATAGGCGGCGCTTTACAGCTAGGTGCGGATCCAAGTGTTGGTCTTCAAGTTGGTACGATTCCAGCAGGCGGCATTACAACAATTGTTTTCCAAATTAGTGCAAATAGTTTACCTTCACCAAATCCAGTTCAAAACAGTGCTGCACTTCAATATAGCTTTATCGCAGATCCAAATTTACCTGCTGTTGTTAGAAATGCTACTAGCAATATCGTATCGACACAAATTAACACCGCAAATCTTGTTGCTACGAAACTAACAAGTACAAATTTCGCTGATGTTGGCGATATCATAACTTATGCAACAATTTTAACGAATAACGGCAATATCCCCGCCTCTAATGTAACTTTTACAGATATTATCCCAGCGGGGACCATCTTCCTTCCTAATACTGTAACGATTAACGGTGTCCCTATAGCAAATGCAAATCCTGCTAATGGCATTCTTATCGGTACGATAGGAGCGAATTCATCACGTACTGTTGCATTCCAGGTTTTTGTACCAACTATTCCTAGTGCAAATCCAATTACAAATCAATCAAGCACTACATTCCAATACACATATGATGCATCCAAACCAACCGTCATGCAGATGGTTTCCTCCAACACTGTACAGACAACTATTAATAACGCTACGATTACCTCTGCAAAATCTACAGATAAACAGTTTGCGAACGTAAATGATATCATTACGTACACGACTACTTTAACGAATAACGGAAACACACTTGCATCAAATATAGTGTTTACCGATGCCATTCCAAGCGGGACTTCTTTTATTCCAAATAGTGTAACAGTAAATGGGAATATACTGCCTAATGTAAATCCAGCGAATGGAATAGCAATTGATCCAATAAACCCGAATGCAAATACGATAATTTCGTTCCAAGTGCAAGTAAATTCCATCCCGAATCAGAATCCAATCCCGAATCAAAGTAACACAACGTACCAATATGTCGTAGACCCGAACTTACCTCTAGCATCCGCCAATGCATCAAGTAATGTAATAACAACTCAAATTAACAACGCTACGATTATCGCTACGAAATCAGTGAACATACCGAATGCTGCAATTGGAGATATCGTTACTTATACGATTGCAGTTACGAACACAGGAAATATCCCTGCTAGTGCTACAGTTTTAACGGATGGACTTGGACCAGGTGCATCCTTCATCCCCAATTCCGTTACGATCAATAACATTTCCCAACCTGGATTAGACCCTTCATTAGGTATTCATTTAGACGATATTTCACCAGGAGGCACTACTTTCATTACATTCCAAGTGAAAATTCTCGCTATTCCACCTAGTGGAACTTTAACGAATAATGCTCTTGTAAACTACGAATATGCAGTGAATCCAACTGAAACACCAGCTGTTGGTAGTACCGTTACAAACACGACAGTTACACCGATTATTGACGCTACTTTAGTAATAAATAAAAATGCTAGTACAACTTTCGCAACAATTGGAGATACGATTACATTCACCTCAGTTGTTACAAATACAGGAAATACTACCGCTAATAACATTGTTTTTACAGATTCCATTCCAAATGGTACCGCCTTTGTCCCAAATAGCTTTAAGATAAATGGTGTAACAATCCCGAATGCAAATCCACAAAACGGTATTACTATTGGTAATTTGAATTCAAATGCATCGGTTACACTTAGTTTTCAAGTGAATATTACAACTCTTCCAAATCCTAATCCCATTCCGAATCAATCATCGCTTCAATATAGCTTTATTGTTGATATAAATGAGTCGCCTGTTTCACGAACAGTTCAATCCAATACAACTTTTACACAAGTAAATACTGCGTCCGTTATCGCAACAAAAACTGCAAGCAGTGCTTTTGCTGCTGTTGGAGATACAATTACGTATACAACTACGCTCATTAATAGCGGAAATACTACCGCAAACACACCTGTTTTTATCGATATATTACCACCTGAACTTTCATTCGTTCCTGATAGCGTACAAATTAACACTATCCCACAACTTGGATTTAGACCAGATAGCGGGATTTCTTTAGACGCAATTCCGGTTGGAGGAACGACAATAGTTAGTTTTCAAGCGATCGTCGGCTCAATACCAGCTACAAATCCAACTTTAAATCAATCTAGTACGACATACTCTATCATTGTTGATCCTAACCAGCCACCAGTGACAGAAACAGCTACTAGTAATCCAACTTTAGTGCAAATTAACGAAGCAATTATCCAAGCAACGAAAAGTGTGGATCGACTATTTTCTGACATCGCACCTGGAAATTCATTTTTAACGTATACAGTTTTATTAGAGAATATAGGAAACACGACTGCTACGAATATCATGTTTACAGATTCGATTCCAAATAATACAGTATTCATAGAAGATAGCGTTCGAGTAGGCGGGGTTTTATTACCTGGAGTAAATCCAGCAAACGGGATACCAATTGGGGATATTATTGCAGGAGATTTTATAAACGTTACCTTCCGCGTGCAAGTAGTTAGTATTCCAAATCCTATTTTTACAATCGGACCTGGAGGGCCAAATTCACCAGTTGTAAACGGTGCTTTCATTGATTATCAATTTATGACAGGACCTAATTTACCACTTGTTTCACGAAGTACGACATCTAATTCTGTTTCGACACAAATAAATTCTGGGGAAGTTGTGGCAATCAAATCTGTAGATAAAACTTTCGCTACGATTGGCGATACAATTTCTTATACAATTACATTAAGTAATCCTGGAAATGTCACTTCACAAAATATAATTTTTACGGATATTTTACCTGAAGGAACAACATTTATTTCCGGAACTTTAACAAATGATTCTGGTACACAGCAAATTGGAAATCCTGGGAACGGAATACAGATTGGAAATATAAATCCAAGTGGAACGACCGTTATTACTCTCAATGTTCTTGTTACAAATATTCCAAGTATAAATCCAATTTCTAATTTTAGTTCCGTACAATTTGAACATGTGGTTGATCCTAGCCAACCTTCTGTATTACAAACAACTATATCAAATACGGTTTCAACGACCATTAATAGCGCAATATTAACTACAACAAAAACTGTTGATAAATCGGTTATTTCCGTCGGGGATACACTTACGTATACAACGACTATTACGAATACAGGAAATACACCAGCTACAAATATAACTTTTACAAGTGCCATTCCTCCTAGTACTACTTTCGTACCAGATTCGGTCACAATAAATGGAATCCAACAGCTTGGTGCACAGCCAGCACTTGGAGTAACTATACCAAATATCGCTCCAGGTGAAACAGTAACTGTTACTTTCCAAGTAAATGTTATTTCTGTTCCCCCTTCAAGCTCGATTATGGGTAACGATACGATTTTATACTCTTATACTGTTGATCCAAACGGAGCTCCTGCTACTACTTCTACTTCAACGAATATTGTTACAAATCCTGTATTAGATGCTATGATTACGATGACTAAATCAGTCGATCAAACACTTGTAACGCTAGGTGATACCATTACCTATACGACAATTTTAACGAATAGCGGTAATACAAATGCTACGAATATTACGTTCACTGACCTTATACCAGATGGTACAACGTTTATTACTGATAGCGTTACAATTGATGGCATCACACAAATTGGGCTTAATCCTAATACAGGCATAACAATTGGATCGATTGCTCCTAACAGCTCAATAGCAATAGCATTTCAAGTTACCGCTACTTCTACTCCTGTTCAAAATCCTATTGCCAATTCCGCTAGTGCTTCTTACACATTTATCTCTGATCCTAATGCCCCTATTGTTTCAAGGAATGTTACTTCAAACACAGTGTTCACTACAATTAACACAGCTACCATTCTTTCATTAAAACAAGTCGATAAATCCTTTAGTCGTATTGGCGACACACTCACCTATACTGTCACTTTAACAAACAATGGAAACTCATCCGCACAAAATGTTATTTTCTCAGATACACTGCCGAGCGGAACTACATTTATTGCAAACTCATTTTCTATTAACGGGGTTCCTCAAAGTGGAGCGGATCCATCGAACGGTGTAAATATTGGACCTATAACAGCTGGGTCTACAGTAAATGTTTCATTCCAAGTAAACGTGGCGTCATTACCAACCGAAAACCCAATTGTAAATTTCTCATCAACATCGTATCAATTGGTCTCACCGCCTGATGCAGAAACTTCAATTAGTAATCCTGTTTCAACGCAAATTAACGAAGCTATATTATCCATGACGAAAAATGAAAGTGTCTCCTTTGCAGATATTGGGCAAACTGCTTTTTATACTACTTCTATTTCGAATATAGGAAATACGGATGCGACGAATATTGTATTCACGGATGTATTACCGAGTGGACTCACATTTGTTCCTAACACATTAACTGTTGATGGTGTTTTACAACCTGACGCGAATCCAAATACCGGTGTATTACTTGTAACACTTCCTCCAAATGAAATATATAGTATCGTTTTTCAAGTTACCGTGGACAATATCCCTCCTAGTAACCCAGCACCCAATACAGCATCAACGACGTATGAGTTTACTGTTGATCCTGTTAATCCTCCCGTTTCAAGCACAGCTAATTCTAATACGACGCTTCTTCAAATAAACAACGCAACTATTATTAGTACAAAAACAGCAAATCTTGCTTTTGCGGACGTTGGTAATACAATAACATTTACACTTAACCTTCCTAATACAGGGAATGTGGCTGCAACTGATGTTACCGTTATCGATGTACTTGATAGCAATTTAAGTTTCGTTCCAAACAGTTTCACAGTTAATGGGCAAACTATTCCAAATGCTGATTTATCTACTGGTGTAAATATCGGTTCCATTAATGGTGGAAGCACATCAATTGTCACATTCCAAGCCACTGTTTCAACCCTACCAAGCAACAATCCTATTTCTAATTCAGCTCTTACCAATTACAGTAACGGTTACAAGTAACGAAAACATCGTCACCTTTGTTCCAGAAAATCCAGATGAAACACTTCCAAATTTAAATTGCTTCTTTGACGGGGAACGTTTTATACGCATTACTCCTCGGAATATACGAAACTACTTTTGGACTTGGATATGGTGGCGTTAATGTAAACAAAAAGAGATTGTAGTTTGGTTGAAACCAAATTACAATCTCTTTTTCATTCCCTTTATCGTACTACCTAATAATTCATCCAAGTATTTACAACCAATCATCATCTCAAGTTATTTTAGTTGTAATAAGTTGGCCGGCCTCATTAATAGTCACTTTCCATTTCACTCCACTAGTAGTCTTCATAACGATACCTTTACTTGCCTCTATTTCAATATCTCCAAACATTTTTCCGCCTGTTGTTGCTAACCAAGCGTTCCCATTTTCCATAGAAGACCTTGCAAACATACGATTAATTCGAAAACGCTTATGATCTTGAACGTAACCACTGAGTGTAATTCTTATTTTATATAACTGACTCGCCTTCATATTCGATATAATTGTATCACCTACATTTAATGGAACGTCTAATGCAACAACCCAATTTCCAGTTGCGCTTAATGCATATTCAATTTTAATTTTCTTTGGACTCTCTCCCCATCCAAAATACATGCCAAAACAATTTAACATTTTGATTGGATTTTTTGTAAAATCTAGTTCGATCACAACTGGATTACTATCTAGAACATCGATATAATTTACACTTTGTTCATCTATTAAATTAAAGCAATTCGCGAGATTCCCCCCGTAAGGTAATTTCCCACTTGCTTGCTTAACAGTATACTTCTGCTGAGCGTTTACTAAAATATCATCTTGGTTCCCTATTAAATGAGGTTTATTTAACGTAATCGGCAACTGAATCCGAAGAGATTCTTCATAGGTAGACTTACAAACATTGTATTGTCCTTTATCTACAATAGTTGTGGAAAGTAAATTCGAAAAAAGGTAGTTACGATGTGAATTAGAAGAAAATTCAATGACAATCGGTTCGCTACTCATCCGGTACGTATCCCAAATCATACAATCAAATGTATTATAGGCACCCGTACAACGAATTACTTTTTTCGTTTGCTGTCTACATTGTACTTGAATATCATGAAATGTATTACCTGAACTTTCATTTGGCAAATCACTATTTCCATCTACTTCTATCCCATACTGACATCCATCAATAAATATAGATTGAAATACATTTGCATTAATCCAGCACGGTGTATTTATATCATCTATAAATTCTGTCTTTAAATGTATTGCAGTTTGAAAGTTTTTAATTTGAATAAAGTTAACTTGAAAGAAACTAATATAATCCCATGCTTTTTGACAATAAAAGTGTATAGCCTTTCCTTTATATGACGACGTTGCATTTATTATATTTATATTTGATATAAGAGAGTGATTAGGAACTTCTATTTGTTGTGAACCGGAAACATAAATAACTGCGGATTGAAACAGTGGATTTATAACTTGAACTGTACCACCTGTTATAGACGCATTTTGTTGCAGTTCAAACGCATTAAAATCTCCATCAATTTGCAACGTAACAGTAGGATCAAGCTCTAATCTTACATTTGATTTAATAATAATCGGCTTTACAATTTTGTACGTATTTACGCCTGTAATTCTTACAGTGGAAATCCGATTCGATACACAATATTCAATCGCTTGTTGAATCGCTATTGAACTATCATTTCCCGAGTTCGGAACTGCACCAAAACAATCAATATGGACACTATTTTCAGGTACACAATCTTCTTGTGATGAAATATACTCTGTCAAAACAAATTCACTCCTCATATTACCTTTTTCATATAATATGTGAGTTTTATCTTAAAAGTTTCTATAATAAAAAAAACAAACGACTTCTACAGTCATTTGTTTAATTCATATAAATCTTTCGTTTCTTCTATCATTTTAGTTAACGAGAAATCTCTCTCTGCTTTCTCTCGTGCTTTCAGTCTAATACCATTCACCTTTTCTTCATTCTCTTTTAACTCCTCAAGCGCACTTACAAATATTAATTCGCAATATTCAGATACCAAAACACCTGATTCTCCATCTATTACCGCTTCATTTATTCCGCCGACATCTATTGAAATAATTGGTGTCCCTGTCGCCATCGCTTCAATTACCACCATCGGAAACACTTCTCGAAAAGATAATAAAAGTAAGGCATCCATATTTCCTATAAATCCATGTGGTTCCGAAATATTACCTAACATCTTTACATTTTGCTGCAATCCATACTTTTCTATTTCTTTCATAATAGACTCTTTCTCTGGTCCATCACCAGCAATATAAAACTTAAAATCATCTCTCTTTTTCAACACATTTGCAATTTTTACAAATAGTTGATGGTTTTTTTCTTTGGATAATCTAGCTAATATCCCTACATTATAAGTAGATTCTGTCTTTTTCTGCCGGAATAAAAACTTTTCAATATCCACACCGTTATAAATCGTCTTTATTTTTTCTGCAGCTACATGCATTGAAATTAAATTATTTTTTTCAAACTCACTTACTGTAATAATATTGTTCACATATTTATTCATGAAATAACGAAAAAGAATTGGCATTTTCTTTTCTAATATCGTTACATTATGTTTCGTATACACGACTTTTATCTTTTTTTTCATAAACTTTTGAAGTAGAAATGAATATAACACCATTCGTAAACTATTTGCATGAATAATTTCTATCTTTCGTTCACATATTTCTCTTCGCAAGCAATAAATATTCCCTAAATGATTCCATCGACTAAGCAACATAAAATTTTCTTTTCTAGTAAGAGATTCATATAGTTCTCCATCACCTGCAGCTGTATAAACTGTAAAGTTCTCATCACGCAAATTGCTTTCCAATTTACAGAAATAACTTTCAGCTCCTCCAGTTATCAATTTGTCTGTCATCAACAATATATTCATAATTGCGTCTTCCCAACTACATTGATTTTATTTTTTCTATAGGCATGAAAAGCATACTTACTAAAATAGTAAAAAATTTGCACTGCATTCAATCTTTTTTGCTCCTTTAATAATTTCCAATACCGAAAAGCCGCTCTCATTTTATTTCTCGAAACAGAATTTTCTACAATTCTATACTTCGCTAACACTTGCTGTATTCCTTTCGCTTCATACCCTTCATGTAATAAATTCAGCCATAGCGCTGTATCTTCTGGCTGCACATTAGGCATTTCAATATGCGGAATTTTTTCACGATCAATCATTACCGTTAAACAACCGATAATTGTATTCCCTGCCAAACGATGATAGTCAACAGATTTTGGTACATTCACTTCTCGATTTAGTTCATTACCGTTTTCATCGATTAAACGATACGCTGCATATGAAAAGGCCGCATTCGTTTCTTCCATAAATAATAATTGCGTCTGCAATTTATGTGGCAACCATATATCATCACTATCTAAAAAAGCAATATACCTTCCTCTTGCCTCTGCAATCGCTAAATTCCGAGCTTTAGCAGCACCAACATTTTCTTTTAATGATAATACCCTAATACGCGAGTCCCCTTCTATTAGCTCTTTAATTTTTTCAAGAGATTGGTCAGTTGAAGCATCATCAACGATAATCATTTCCCAATTTTCATATGATTGATTTTGTACAGATAAAACCGTCTCACCTATAAATTGGATACTATTATAAGAAGGTGTTATTACAGAAACATGAGGCGCCTTATTATGTGCTGATAGACATTTTACCATCTACCTTTCCCCTTCCTTCATATATTGAAATGTACTTCACAACAATTGCTAAAAATAAAAAGAACGCTTCGTTAATAATGAGTGACAATGACATCATCTGAAATAAAAATGCAATCATAGTCAATAAAAGATACGGTTTTTCACGAAACAGAGTATACTGTGTTAACTTGAACATTAATATGAATAAGAAAGCGCTATATAAAAGAAAACCAATTGTACCTGATTCAGACAAAATTTCTAAAAATGTATTGTGTACATATAATTTTTCATTAAATTGAAACTCATAATAATTCGAAAAATTAAACGCGCCGATTCCGATATATGGATTGGATAAATAATATTTAAAAGCAGCTTCCCATAACATAAATCTACCACTTCCATTATCGTGTGAAAAATCAGAAATTCGCTTATTCAATATGTCATCCAATTGGCCACCCATTACACTATTCGATAAACTAAAAATTACTACGCCAAACAATAGTAAACTCATTATTATTTTTATTTTTTTTGCAAAACTAGATGTACATACATATACAAAAACGACAAGTACGAGTGCTAATATTCCTCCTCTTGAAAAAGTTAATAAACTTGTCGTAACACATAAAATCAATCCAAAAATGTTCGTCACATTATGTAGATTTGTCATATAATACATAAAAAATATTGTATTATAAAAAATAAAAATGTTAGGATCATCTAACAAACCAATTAATCTTGGATACCCTCTATCAACTAATAGCCCCGCAAAAATTTCCCTTTCTTCTCCACCGTATAATCCAAAGTGCTGTAAACCGACTATATACAGTATTAGGCTTACAATATTAAATACTAATCCTACATAGGCAATAGATGATTCCAGTGTTGCTATTCCAACATTTCCTACTAAATTTCTCATTATAAAATAACACCCTAAAACAAGTAGCACACCAAAAATCATACGAATACTAGCATGTAAATATATAGAAAAAACTCCACTGAAACAATAGATGAAATAAAATAGTAAAAATACAATTTCATGAAAATATAGCTTCTGAATATGAAAGTTTTTAACTGTTAAACAAAAATAGATGACTAAAAAAATCATATATATCTTCAATGAAAACCCAATATATATGTTGTATTTACTTAACATGACAAATAATATTAAGAGCATAATCCATTTCATCGATATTTTCATATTATTTTCCATAGGCTATATCCCCTGTTTCGTAATATAATCCTTTTTGCGTGTTTTTCTTATAAACGAAAGAAGAAGTTTTTTCAGCTCATAATCATATAGGAATATACCAACTATTACGATTAACGTATTAAGAACGAGCGCAATGAAATGATATGCATGCAATATATATTGCACTCCAATAAAAGTTACGCCAAAATAAATTGTATAAGGTATAACAATTTGAAATACAATTTTCCCCTTCACTGCACTTACTGCTATATATCCAACTAAAGCTACAATTTCAAATAAAACCATAGCATAAGCCGCCCCTATCACTCCACCAATGCTACTCAGGCTATAAAGCATAATCCCACCTATCACTAATGCTATACATTGTACAAACGTTCTTTTATTTTGATGTCCACTCGTCGTTAAGCCGTCAGCTATAGCAATATTTAAACTTTGCAGCACAATGAGAAATGATAATATTTGAAGTGGTTCTACTGCATTTCTCCATTCCTCATGAAAAAATATAGAAATAAAATATGGCGCTAAATGATATAAACCTATCGTCATACATATTCCCACAATCGCCATTGATTTTATTTGAAGTAAGTTTAATTTCGTGTGCTCTTCTATTTTATTCTGATTATAATGCTTAAAGAGCACTGGATAAAATGCCCCTGCAATTACCCCTGGTACTTGATATAAAGCTGCTGGCATCCGATACGCCACCGCGAAAACACCTACCATACTTAATGGCAATGTATAGTTAAGTAAGATAGGTGCTAATTGTGGCGTACTCATTATTAAAAAACCACTAATAATAAAAGGCGGCAATTGCCAAAATAACGCTTTATGAATTACGACTTTCATATTCATACTCGCCTTTCTTTTCATTACATATATACTGAATACACCACCGATCATATAACCAAATCCATATAAACGAGCAGTTATATAAACTGGTAACTCTCCGAAAATACAAAAACATGTAATGATAATGACAACTATCGCTGATACCACTTTAATAAGCGCTATATACTTCATACGCTCCGTCAGCTGAAAGTAGGCAATCCCTATATTTTGCCAAGTTAATCCTATTAACATGAAAAACATTACGTTTATCATCATGTAAATTAAATTTCTATCCGCATACATATAATGAATAGCAATATAGCCGATTATAGAAATACATATAAGTAGAATCATCCTTACTTTTATATACGATGATAAAATCGTCTCTAAATCTACTCCATCTTTTGCGCCTTCTCGAAGAAACGTATTCGTAAGTCCTAAATCTGTAAAAAATAACATAACAAACGTCACTGCTATGGCAACACTAAACATCCCATAATTTTGTGCATTAAAAAAATTTGCTAAAGCAATTAAACTCACAGCCTGAAGAAGATTAGCTAAAATCGTGCTATAAAATAGATGGATAATATTATTTAAAATAGATCTACCCATACCTGTTCTCCTTTGCAAGCAACCTACTTACATATATTTATCTTGCACCATTACCGTTAAATACTATTAAAACGGTTTTACATAAAATACGAACGTCCATCTTAATCGTTTTCATTTCAATATACTCCATGTCCCATTTCAACTTTTCTTTCGGATCAAGATTATACCCTCCATTTATTTGTGCCCATCCTGTTAGCCCTGGTTTCACAATTAAGCGACTTTTAAATTCTGGAATATACGCATCAAATTGTTTATAAAAATACTCTCTCTCTGGTCTAGGGCCAACAAAAGACATCTCACCTTTTAAAATATTTAAAAGTTGCGGCAACTCATCAATTCTCGTTTTTCTTATAAATGCTCCAACTTTAGTAATTCTTGAATCATTTTCATCTGCCCATTGTGGCCCATTTATTTCAGCATCTTTTACCATCGACCTTAATTTAAATACATTAAATTTCTTCCCGTTCATCCCTAAACGTTCTTGAAAATAAATTGGAGCTCCTGCTGTTTCAAAAACAATCATAATACAAAAGAACAACATAATTGGTAGCGTTAATAGTAACAATATGAGTGAAAATATAATATCAAACAAGCGCTTTATACTTCGATTCAAAATACTGGTCTTTTCTTGGGCCGGAATCATATACAACTTGGCTTGATTTGTTTCACGAATCATAGATCGTTACCCCCACATTCAAGAATATAAAACTATACCTATTAATTCACATTCTTTCCGCTTTATATCCGCTATTACTTTTTGCACGGTACGCAGAGAATCTTTTCGCCTCTTGACTGCTAAAATTACTCCATCGCACTTCCCTGCAATCATGTGCGTAGCAGGAAGCTCAAATACTTCAGAGGAATACAAGAAAATGTAATCAAAATCTTCTTTCCACTTCGCAATTACATGATCAAATTCATCCGTAGTAACTAAAGGCGTACCACTGTGTACTGTTTTTTGGGCTGGAATACAATATAAGTATTTAGATAAATTACTAGAAAAAGATTCATAACTACAAGGGGCATCACTTATTATATCGTTCACTGTTTTCGTATAATTGCTTTGTAATAGTAGATGTAATTTAGGATCAGAAAAATTCACATCGATAAGTAGCACCTTTTTTTTCATTTCCGCAAACACTAGACCTATATTTACTATAAGCGAAGCAACAACGCCTCTATCCTTTGTTGAACTTACTGTGAACACTTGTTTCCCCGATTTTTTCAGCTCATGATACACCGTATAAAACTGCTCTTTCATTAGAGCATCATGAGGATCAAATGGCAGCTTTTTCTTCGTCTTAAACATCGACATGTTCACCTCGATATATAGATGATTTCGTATCAATTTCTGTAGATTTCTTTTTTCTTTTCGGTTTCATATTTATGTAACCAATAACAGGAATTGTTGTTATTTTCTCCAAATCTTGCTCCACGTATATACGCTCATCAAAATAATCTCGAAATACAGCTAAACCTACCCCAACAAAAAAACTAACAATTAAAGAGATAGGGATGATAAGTTGAAATTTCGGAAACAACTTTTCAGCTTTTTCCTGTAACTCAGGATCAGTTAATATCTTTATCCCCTGTACATTCGTATACTGTTGAAAGCTTTTTTGAGATTGTTCTGCCAATGACTTTACAATTTCTTTTACGATTGTAGGATCCGAACCTTTCACTGTAACAGTAACAATTTGTGAATTGTCCATATTCACCACTGAAATCTTTTGAGCTAATTCATAACTTGATTGCTCTAATTTTAAAGTCTTTTTGACTGTTGAAATAATAAGTGGGCTTTTTAAAATATCAACATACGACGTTACAAGCTGCTTATTTTCCTGTGTTTTATTCATCGCATTCTCCTTATTAAACCCGTCTAAATTCCCAACGAGAATTTGCGTTGAATATTGATACGAAGGCTTTAATACGTACATAGAGATAAGAACTAAAGAAGCTGTTAAACAACTCATTGTTAAAATGATCGTTACGAATCTTCTTTTCAATAATTGTTGAAAATCTTTTATACTCATTTCCTGCTTCAATTATTTCACCGCCTTTGTCTGATTCATATTCTGCAAATCATTCTTTACAGATAACCCTTTCTTCTTTCTATTCGCTTGCTTTGTTACATACTTTCCGACTCTGAATGCAAATTTTTCTACAAATATATATGAAAGCATTGCAAGTATAAACGAAAAAACGAGTGAAAAAATTAAAATAATAGGCAACGGCAATATTTCATGGAGCATGTATATAAGGGAAAATAACGATATGATATGGTATAAATAAAGACTGTAAGAAATCTTCCCCAAATATAACAAGTATTTATTACGCAGCAAGGATGACAAAGTTGATACTGACAAACTTAATATGACAAATAAACATGCACTTATCGCTATTACGTAGTCTCGAAATATAAAATTATTGAGCAATTTAATTTCTCCAATAAGCCCTTCATACATATAAAGTAAAATCGCAAATAAAAACCATGCAATTTTCTCATTTTTAGTACGATTACTATAAAAAACTATTACATTTTCTTTATATTTCGCAACTAGTGCTCCTAGTAAAAATAGCACTGTGTAATGTAGAGTTAATGCATAACTAGTTAATGTCAAACTTGAGTGAAATAATAATAAAATCAAGACAGAACATATACTAAAACTAAACAATGACAATAATGAACCCCTCAAAGTTTTTCGTAAACAAACCATCAAAACTAACGGGAAAATCATTGATATTCGCATTTCATGAACAAGTGACCAAATTACGCCGTTATATGCATCTGTATTATATTTCCCAACCAATAATATATGCTGCACAATTAAGCTTAAAGAACTTTCAATCGTCCATGAGCGATTAAACCATTCACTTAAATGAGAAATTCCATATTCACTCATTGTAGTTTGGCATAAAATAGCTATAAGTATTGCTACGATATATGGAATATAAATTCTGCATATACGTTTTAAAAGGAACGACCCATAACTATCGTAGTTGTTTTGAATGGATCTATACAAAACAAATCCACTCAAAACAAAAAAGATAATAACAGATTCGTTACCACTACTAAAAATTAAGCGAGCAGGCGTTTCTTTTAATAGATACATAACAAATGGTTTATTATCTTCATAACTGTAATTTTGAAATACTGAAAAAATCATTAAATGATGACCAATCATTACTACCAATGAAGAAATCCCTCTAATTGAATCCAATTCTTCATACCTATTCATCGCTTTATATCAACTCCTAATGAAATGATAATAATCATTTCAAAGCGACACCATTATTCATATTCCTCTCCTTTCTTTTCATTCCAATTTTTCATATTAAAATGATTTATAGCGTAATTTTGAATGTATTGTAACATTTTTTGTAATATTATGAACAGCGAGTTTTTTATATTGGTATATGCCAATTTCAACCTCGAAAAATGAAAAAAATTGGTAGAAAAACACTATGAAAATATCTTGTATATTTACAAAAATTAAAGAGAGGAATATAGTTATTTAAATATAAAACAAAAAAAGATAGCCTTTATCGGCTATCTTTTTTTATTTTATTTAGTTGCTAGAGCCACTATATGCGACATGTCGTTTCTCAATTCTCTCTTCAATTTCTTTCATATTTTCTTTATTATTTAATAGTGATTGTTTATTTTCAATTAATAGTTGTTTAAAAGATTTTCTCACTTTTTTTCTCATTTTTATTGTCCTCCTTGGGGGATGGTTTATATAAAGTGAAACTTTAATCAGTGGGGGGTTTCTTCATCCCCCACTGATTATTAGCCTTCACCAATCGGACTTTTATGGGCAGTTGATCCCCCACCTAACTTCTTTGCTTTCGCTGAATTTTGAGGTGGGGGTCTTACTGCCCATTAAAGTGGGATAAAAGATAAAGAATTATCTGGTTGTTCTTATAATAATTGATTGTTGTGAATTCCATTTGAACTTCATATGAAAATTACGTTTATTTTCTGACAACTTTGTGAACACGAAAAAAGAGATCCTCCTAAAGCAGTTTTGTAATTGCTTCATTTCATTACATAAATCGCCATTTACGCCATCTTATATCAATTACCTTGTCGAAATATTTATATATATTTCTAACCAAGTTTCATATACTTTCGCTGACTTACACACTGTTTTCCAAAATAAAAAAGAAGGTGCCACCTAGTCAAAGTTCGACTCATGTAACATCCTTCTTTATAAACTATTTACAGCATATTGATTAATATTTCAGGTCTTCCCCAATTCATTTCTTCACAAACGAATCTTAGTTTTTCTTCATCCATTGTGTGTAACCCTTCTTCTAGTGAACATGAAATAGGAACTTCACAATGAATTTGCGCTAATTGTAATGAAATATTTAAATTCTCTAAATCACTTTCAATCTTCGTACGTTGTGCTTTCGTTAAAGATGCCACATTTTCTAGTACAGTTGCTACTGTACCATGCTCTTGAATAAGCTTATATGCTGTTTTTTCACCGATACCTTTTACACCTGGGTAATTATCGCTCGTATCTCCCATGAAAGCTTTTGCGTGCACGATTTGCCACGGTTCCACACCTTTTTCTTCCATAATTTTCTCTGGTGTGTAGTACTCGTAATTTCCAATTCCTTTGCGCAGAAGCATAACTGTAACATTCTTATCAACAAGTTGAAGTAAATCCGTATCACCTGTTAAAATGTAAACTTCTGCTTCATTACAGTATTGTTTTGCAAGCGTACCGATGCAATCATCCGCTTCATACCCTTTCATACCGATAACTGGAATAGACAATTTCGCAGTCATTTCTTGTACTAAATCAAATTGCGGAATTAATTCTTCAGGCGGCGCTGCACGATTCGCTTTATAATTTGAGAACGATTCTGTTCTAAATGTTGTACTTCCCATATCCCAGCATGTTACGATGTGTGTCGGTTCAATTGCTTGCATAGCTGTTAATAAATGTTTCATATAACCATGAATCCCGTTTGTAGGGGTACCATCTTGTCGTTTCATAAATTGTCCATAGACGCTTGTTGCATAAAAAGCACGAAATAATAGTGCCATACCATCAACTAATAATACTTTTTTCATAATTCCTCTCCTACCAAAAAAATAATAACCCCACGTCATCACGTAAGGTTATATAAATAGATTACCATTCTACGTTTTTCAACTTTGTCTATTATACATTGTTTTTGTATATTTAGCATCATTTACACATTAAGACGTTCTACTACAACAAGTATGAAGAATTCCTGAATACGTATTTTTTCCAGTCGAAACAACTACAGCTTTTGCATTTCCACCAACAATATACGTCCCTTTGAAACATACGTTTTCTAGTTCAAGTGGATTATAGTCTTTCATTCGTTTTAAAGGAATAAATCGTTTGCGCTCAAGATGATAGCAGCTTTCAAATTTCTCAACACTTGCATCGCTTCCTGTTAGCACAGATTCATTTACTAATAAATCATTTGCATAGATGATACGTACATCTGCTGGTACTGTATCACCCTCTGAAAGAAAAATCATATCTCCAGGAACAAGCTCTTGTACTGGCAAATTCATCATTTTCAATTCACCGTTTAACCCTGATACACTAGAACATTCTACTCGAGACACAGTAATTTTCTCACATTGTGATTTATCACATACATGTTGTTTTGAAAAACCTGGGATCATTCCACTTAGCTTCATCATAACTTCCGCAATACGCGCTCTTTTTGAAGTTAATTCATTTCGGCCGTATACTTGAATACGTTTTTGCGCCTCTTTCATAGATAATCCGTCTCTTGTTGTTTTAAAATACGCAAATACAGATTTTACATCTCTCGTTGCGATTTCAATTAATAAATCTTTATTTTTTTGAAGCAATGTTTGTTCTTTCATTGATTTTTTACTTAATTTATATGACGTGTTACCCACAGTTTTGTTTGCATATAACATATTATCGTCTCCTCCTTTATAACATAGGAAGAAACGCTTTGTTTCTCGATTTATCCACTTTACTGTAAAAGTGTCTAGCGCTTAAACGTACATATAAACGCTACATGATGATAAATATAGAGGGAGGAACAAGTCGTTTCCTGCCTACATCATATATTTTTGATTTGAAGTATATGGGTAACGGAACCGAGTCAGAATTTGACATGCTCCTCACCTCCTCGTTTAATTTTATAGTTTATACTATGATGTTACTCATAGCTTTGTAACAAAAAGACCCTTACTCCGAAAAGAGTAAAGGTCATGACATACACAAATAAACGATTCCTAATACAATTAGAAATCTACGGACCTCTCCCTCGCCGAGTTTTAGCACTGTATAGCATAGGTACATTACCAGCTACGTTAAGAAAAACCTTAATTCGATCATTCCTGTTGACCCATTGGCGTCTCTCGACATTTTTGGGCAGTAGCATTTCTCTATACAGGAGCCTCACCTAACAGAGACTTATTTTTATTACATAGAAAATGTTACTCTTATTTAAAATAGATGTCAACAGTAGCCTACAATTTTTTCAAAAGGTATAACAAACTAACGTAGACATAATAAAAAACTTTACGTTTAAACGTAAAGTTCTTAATAAGTGATACATCCAGCAATTACAATCCCAATGGAAAGCGATAAAAACATAAGAAAAAGACCGACTGCTTGATTATCTTCTTCAAGACTTTTGTTTATATTAAAGCGCGGTGTAAGCCACTCAGCTAAATAAAAGACGATAATTTGAGCTAAAATCCCAACTGCTCCCCACGAAACCATATCAAGAAGTGAAATAGAATTAGCTGCGGTTGAATATAAAACAATCGCTAACCCAAGTAATCGCCCTCCAAGCACATAGCTTACCGCCTTATTTCCTTGGGCCATTAACTTAAATTCTTTCACTTTCGTTGTCACTTCCATCAGGAATAGACCAATGCATAAAAGTCCAAGTGTGACTGCTAAATATAATAAAAAATTAATCATGTACTTTCCTCCTTTTTTATACCTACCGGTAAATAGTACGATTCATTACCCGTAATTTTTTCCCCAGCGCGAATACCGATACTACTCGCTTTTCCCGCAATTAAAAACGAACCAAATACATACGACAGTTTCTCCATCCCTTTCTCTGTTTCCAAAGATACGACTGGAAGTTCTGTATACTTTTGAAATATCGGCAGTGACGCTTTATACGTTTGGTGTACATTTTGAATCATAATATTTTCGTCCTTATCGCGAACGGTAATTGTATCTCCCTCTCTACCAAATGAAGGTTTTTGAACGAAAGAACCTTTTCCTAAAAATAAATCTGGTTCTAAATATGTAGGTAACATATATTCTTTAATCCACTCTCGTTCCTCATTTGTATAAAAGGCATCTTCTTCTGCTAGCCCCCAAATAAGACACTGAATTGATTTCGGCTGAAGTAAAAATGCTGACAAAGGATTTATAATAAAAAGCTTTCCGGCTTTTACGAGCTGCAACAACTCCACACCAACCAAATCTCCAGTTTCTGGATCTTGATCCTCAATTAAATCTTCTATTGGATATGTTTGGCGATATAAAACATCAATCTTTACTCCATCTCTATCCACTAAAGCATCTTTTGTAATTCTAAGTTCTGACATTGGTACTACTTTATTTTCAACATGGCATAAATGACTCAAATACATCGTCGTATTCCAATCCTCAATATGTTCATGATGTGCTGTAAAAACAACATTTGGGTTGTCTATTCCCTTTATCGCTTCCATTACAGCTTTTGTAACACCAGAAGATAGCAATCGCTCTTGACCCAAGTTTGGATCATCATACCCTAGCTTTTTACAAACTTCCCCATTCATTTGAAAGCATTCCATAATAAAGGTTGGTGTATCACTATTAAACTCAAGCATTTTTATTTGGTTTTCACCTGTTAAGACGAAATCAAATCGTGAAATAACAGATTCAGGATATAATCCTTTCATTCTAATGAATGATAAGCTCGCAGGGGGAAATCCAAGTTCAAGAAGCTGTTCGTCACGTAAATTACGCAAAAGTCTAGCAGTCTTAAAAAATATTTTCCCCATTCGTTCAGTTGCTAATTGCAATTGTTTCCTAGTCTCATTTGTTATAGAGAAAACATGAAACAAACTATACTCACTTTCATATAAATCCGACCAAAAATCCGGATATTTCGAATAAAACTCTTTTCGATCCCTTATGTATTGCGACATATGTTAGCCCCCAAATCCTCCCTTTGAACCGCTTCCAATTCCCCCTTTAAATTCGGCAGACGATTGATACGATTTAAACGCCGATGAATTTTTAAAAGTGGATTTATTTTGATAGTATCGCCCACCATAGAAATAATGCCCACGATAGCCTGAACTACTATCATCACACTGCCATACCCCAAGTTCATCATCCCAATCCCAATCTGAACAACTTTTATCATTCGGTTTTGGGGGAAGATCTTGCGCGCAGCCAAATAAGGTACCAGTCATTAAAGACGTTACCACACCACCAACTAGCCATTTCGTTTTTGTCACCTTCGCACTCCCCTTTTTAAATTCTATTCCTATTATATAGGATGTCATGATAAAGTAGAAGAAAAAGGAAGAAGAGGGATAAAATGCGCTTAGAATATCGACTTAATGATGAAACGAAAGGGTATCCAGCTTTATGGAACTATGCAAATATTTCTAATTCTGAAATCATCGCACGCATGACTTGTGAATATTTTATAAAAGATAAAAATACATATGTTGTCACTGCAACTTCAGTAGATCCAGACGGAACAGCAGTTATATATATTCAACAAGAAACTTTCTCTAACGATCCTTCAGATCCTACTTACTTCCACATCGGTTTTGAAATTAGGGAGCTAAAAGATACGAGTTCAAACTTGATTGAAAGTAAAGATGTATGGAACTATGAAGAAATTTTACCATCTCTTCATTCAGATATCATATATATTCAGCGCGACGGCATGCATATGGAGTTTACTTTAGATTCAAGAGAGATTGATGAAGACAGAAAATGCTATATTTATTATGGAAACTTCACAGGTGAATCGAGATAACATGAATATATGTATGCAACAAAAAAACCTTACGTATAAAACGTAAGGTTTTTATATAGCCCCACATATGCCGTTCTCTCTAGATGTCCATAAACCTGCTCTCACAGGTGGATGCTCTCACAAATGTTTGTAACTTCCTTCTTAAAAAGATGGCATGTTAGCTACATTTAAATATTGAACTTCCATATTAAACTTATTGGTTTAAGACATGCATAAGCTACGTACACCGTAGGAATTTTATATAATGTTAGTTGAAATAAGACCCCCGCACGTGCCGCTCCTCGTAAATGTCCAAAAACCCGCTACTCGCAGGTGGATGCCCTCACAGTTACCGTACATCTTCCTCCACAAGGAAGGCTTGATGATGGTCGCTAAATATTGAGCTTCCGTATAACTAACATCGGTTTTAGACATAAATAAGTTACGTACACCGCAGGATGTATTATTTACTTGTCGTTATATTATCACATTGTTTCTAATGTGTAAAATACAAATTTTTTCGAGCAATCTCTTACTTGTGACCTTATTTTAATACAAATTATTTTTGCATGCAAGTGATTAATCTTCTTCTTTTGCAATTTGATTTTCTGGATAGGAAATCCAATCACTCCAGCTACCTGCATACAATTTAACATTTTGGAATCCAGCTAATTTCAATGCAAGGATATTCGGACATGCTGTAACACCAGAACCACAATATACAATTGTTTCCTTATCTTTCGCAAGATTTTGGAATCGTTCTTGTTGCTGAGCTTCATTCTTAAATTGTCCTGATTGCAGCATTCCATCCTTCCAAAAATAGTTTACTGCTGTTGGAATATGTCCTGCTTTTGGATCAACAAGTTCCTCTACACCAGCATAACGTTTTGGCTCTCTAGAATCAATTAACGTAACATCTGCACCTGCATGAATATTCTCTTTGACCGTTTCCATCGTTACAAGCATATGATCTTGTACATTTGCTTTGAATGCTTTTCGTTTAGCAACAGGAATTTCCGTTGTTATCGGTAGGCCATTCTCTTTCCAAGCTGGGAACCCGCCATCTAATATATATATTTTCTCATGTCCTACATAATTTAATAACCACCAAAGACGAGAAGCATTTGCACCTGCTTGACTGTCATATGCAATCACTGTCGTATGTTCATCAATACCAGCTCGCGAAAGCTTGTCTGCAAACTCCTCAATATTTGGCAACGGGTGGCGACCACCATGTTCTGTTATAGGACTTGATAAATCTAAATTCAAATCAAAATATAACGCATGAGGAATATGTTCTTCTTCATACTTTTCTCTACCCCAATTAGGATTCGCTAAATCAAAACGACAATCGATTATACGGACGTTCTCATCTTCTATATGCTCACGTAACCATTCGACTGTAACTATCATCTTTAACGACCTTCTTTCTCTTGCAAACGACTTACATACTCCATGACCATTTCTTCTGTAACATATTTACGCTCTAGTGTAACACCATTTTTTGCAAGATCATTAATTTGCTTTGTTACAACATTAATGACATCAACCGAAAATTCTTTCCCATTTGACGCAAGAGATACGGCTGCTTCAATAGCTGCTTCACGCTGCGCATCTAATTGTAAACATGCTTTTACACTTTCATTTTGTTTACGAGAATGTGCTGTAATTGCTTTATGTACTTCCATCTTCTCTTCCCCCTAAATAAGTTATACGTTCTGATTTAATTCCATTGCAAGCCGAATCATATCACGGCATACAATCCCATTTTCAATAATCTCTTCTTCATAATGCTTCGAAAAGTAATCAAAATCAATAGAAAAAATACGAAATCCACATTTTTGATATAAAGCAAGTTGTGAAACACTAGAATTGCCTGTACCAACCTCAAGTTTTGACATACCATATCCTTTAGCAGTTTCTATGGCATGACTTAATAGCTTCTTTCCAATCCCTTTTCCTTGCAAATGCTCTACAACCGCAATATTCATAATTTCCATCGTCTTAGGCCTTGTTTCCAAAAGAACATATACACCGATAACTCTCCCCTCTTGCTTAGCTACATATGTTTTCCCTCTTTGTACATATGTATCAATTTGCCCTTCACTTGGATCAGCAAGCAATAATAAAGGCTTCGGTATCGCTTCTTTCGGAATAGGTTCTATTACTACACTCATAAAAAATTCCCCTTTCTCTATTGTTCTAAACCCTCCTTGTCTACCATAAGTAATAGAAAGGAGGGATTCATCATGGACAACAATGAGAAAAAATGCAACGTCATCTCTATTGATGGAAAGAAGAAGAAAAGCGACACGTATTCCTATCCAAAATTAGTAGTAGAAAACAAAATATATGAATTTTCTTCATTCGTCTTATGCGGCGAAACACCAGACGGCAGACGTCTCGTTCTTACTCATATGATTTCTACCGATGAATTTGCTGGTTTTGTCAAATCTTTAGATACAGTACTGCAAAAGAAAATTGAACGAATCTTTTTCTCATAACGACTAGATCACATAAATTTCTTTTTCAATCTCCACTAACTGCTTTTGCAATTGTTCTTTACTTTGTTCATATAGTGATACATCAATCGTTTCAGCCAATGCAAATAATATACTTTCATAATAGTTCATAACATCTTGCTGCATCACTTTTTGGAATAAGTTCCATTTCATATCCCACTCTTCCTTATAGTGATGAACAAATAAATCTTTTTCATCAGCTACATAGTTTGATACGAAAGGCTCTAATACAACTTTAGCCTCTTCTTGCATGAAAGCTTTATCATTTTTTTCAAAAAAGCTTTTTTCATTTTTAAAATGTGCCAATGCTTTTTTGAAATCTTTTATTTCAACTGAAGGGAACGGTTCTTTATGTGTAATATCTTTATATTCATATTCTACTGTTCCACTCATAGAAATTGATTCATTTTCTATTTTACAGTTCACCACAATTTCATTCTTTGCACGTTTCATCGCTTCATCTATCCATTTCTCAAGGCGTAATGATGTCGCACGCATTTCTTGTAATAAATCATACTGAATAAATGCTACTAATTCCATAACACATTGTTGCAACTGCACTTTTACATTTCCATCCGTTCGAAGAGATGCTGGATTAATAAATTCAGTAAACACATCGTTATAGCGTAGGAACAGACGCTGTTGTACGTAATAAAGCAATTCTTTCACTTCGTTTTGCATCGCCTGCTCTTCAGCAAGCACACTATATGATGAAATAATATGAAGTAGTTGATCACGCTCTGCTTCATATTTTTTCGTTTGCTTCTCTTTCTCTTCATTCCCTTGCTTTGCACCATTTATCATATTTACTAAAAGCTGACCTGCCCCTTGCAATGCACCATATAAAGCATGAACAGATACGAGCATTAAATCTCTCATCATAAAGGATGTAAATGATTCCTCGAACTTAGCAATCCCAGAGTTTTGTAAAATACCGTATTTCTCTTTTTCAATATGTTTTCCTTGTTTCTCTTCAAGCGCACATAAACTTGAAATTGCAAATAAACGCGGATTTCTAATACCGTATTGCAGTAGCTGGTCTGCGATATATCCTTTTACCATTTCAAGTTCTTCTTCAGACTCTGCTAAATCGGCCGCATTAATTAAGAAGAACATTTTATCAAGAGCAAAAGTATCCTTTACACGACCAAGCTGGATTAAGAATTCACGGTCAGCACGAGAAAACACATGATTATAATATGTTACAAATAAAATAGCATCTGCGTTCTTTATATACTGGAACGCAACGTCTGTATGGCGGGCGTTAATAGAATCCGCTCCAGGTGTGTCTACAAGCGCTACGCCTTGCCTTGTTAATGCACAATCATAATAAAGCTCCATGTACTCAACAAAACAAGATTTTTCTTCATTCGCTACATAATCAGAAAACTCTTCTAATGTAACTTGTACTTGCTCCCCTAAATGAGCAGAAACCGTATCATACCCTTTTTGTACCGCTCGTAAAAAGCTAAATGTTGTTTTTTGCTTTCCAGTTGGTGAAGGATATTTCATAACTTTATCAATTTGTGCTAACGCTTCATCTAACGTAGTAATCTCATAATGAAATAGCTTATAAACAGCTTTCATATCTTCTAATAAAGCTTGCTTTGATTTAAATTGAACTATTACTGTTCCGTGTGGTTTTTCTTCTGTAACCGGCAAAATTTGATTAATTGTTGCCGTCGTCGGATTTGGTGACACAGGAAGTACCTTCTCACCAAGCAATGCATTGGCAAAGGATGATTTACCAGCGCTAAAAGCTCCGAATAACGCTACTGTAAATTGTTTCGTTTCCACACGACGCCTTTTCTCTATTACCTCTTGTTGTACGTGCTTTAGCGCTGGCAATGGCTCTAATATCGTTTCAGCTTTCTTCACTTTCTCTAATATACGCTGAATATTTAAAGCTGCCGTTCCTTTTATCTCTTCCTCATGAGCCGCTACGTTATCATTTACAACTTCCTGCTCTTGTAGTGTGAATTTCTCACTAACAATTTGTTTCTTACTTTGTAATATCTCCCCTATTTGCAATCCTTCTGGTGTAGTAACACGCTCATGCCAAACATTTTGCAAATAACTTTCATACGTCTCCAAATTGTTACTGTATTGCAATTTCGTTTCTTTTGCAGTTTGCAACATCGCATATTTTTCAATCTCTTCTTCAATGCGAGCAACTGCTTCCTTCACTTTTTTCTTTAAAACGACTGCACTTTTATCAAAAATTTGCTGTGCTTTTGTAAAATAGCGTTTCTTCAGTTCATTCGCTACATCCGCTGTATAAAGAAGTAAGTAATCACCTGTGAAACCTGCCCCTTGTTTAATAACTTCAGCCAACATTTCTGGCCTAAAAGCAATCTCTAAAGCATATATGTCTTTCCCAAGTTCCTCTGTAAACAATCCTTCTTCTTTTAAGAAGGCAACAATAAACTCTTTCACATGGAAATCAAGTTGCGTTTCAACAGTCTTTTGCAAAGCAGAATAAAAAGCATCTAAACGTCTCTGTTTTTCTTGCTCCGTCTTTCCTTTCGCAAATAGCAAACCAACCTTAAACTTTGTTAATTTCGTTTCTAAATACGCATTTGCCAACTCTCTCATTTCAAATGGCATTAAATACGCGTTATCTAATATAGCTTGTAAGCTTTTTATAAATTCATTTCTCACATGAGACTCTTTACTAGCCTCGCGATGTTTCGTTTCCGTTAGCTCTTCTTTCTTTTCAACTATCTCTGAAATGGAAAGCGGTGATGCTAACTCTTCCTCATATTTCAAAAGAGCTTTTTCATTTTCGGAAAGAATAAACGAGAAATGTTCCCCCATTAAATATTCTGTTTCTCTCTCCATTCCATCTCTTACATACTGCTCTTTTTCTTTCATAATAGAAGTAATTAATGTTTCTAAACTTCCAATTTCATTATGTGGATGGTTCATCATTCGTAATGACGTATAATACACTCCATCTACTTCAATATCCCAATTAGAGAACGATTGTTTTACACTATCTTTATAATTTTCAAACGATAATTCGTTTTCTTTATGTTTATCTATTTGATTTACAACGAGATAAACCGTTTTATTACGTTGTTTCAATTCTTTAACAAATTGTAAATTCACTTCCGATTGGACGTGATTATAATCCATCATATAAAAAATTACGTCTGCTAGATGTAGCGTTGATTCTGTCGCTAGTTGATGGGCATCATCTGTTGAATCAATCCCTGGTGTATCAACTAACATAACACCTTCAGGAATTGGCGCATCATTCCGATAAATGTGAACACCAATTACCTCATCACCGTCTTTACAAATTTGTTTTAATTCTTCAGCTGAATATGCACCGTCATACTCGTACTGCTCTCCAGATTTAACTGTTACAACAACACGATCCATTCCTTTTTCAATTTTGACAACGTTAGCGCTTGTCGGAATCGGACTTGTCGGTAATAACTGCGCTTTATATAGATGATTCATCATCGTTGATTTCCCTGCAGAGAAGTGACCGCAGAACGCGATCATAAGCTGATTTTGTTTATACTTTTGAATCACCTCAAACAACTTTACACTATTCTCTGCATCGCCGTGTTTTTGCCACTCTTCATAAAAACAAACAAGTTTTTTCATACCGTTTGTCTGTACTATGTTTGTCATCCCCTTGTTCCCCTTTATCCAAGATGTATATACTTTTTCCCGCTATTTGCGAGCTCGTAATCATCAGGAGATACACCCCCTCATTGATTACAGTTTCACTTTACTATCATACTAAATTTTCAGCATATTCTCATTAAAAATAAAAAATCCCTTTCATTCTTTTTACAAATGAAAGGGATTTTATGTCATATCACTCATTTTGCTGTTCCTACTCCATTTAAAACATACTTTGCAATAACTGCATATACAGCGACTGTACCTGCTACTAATGCATATACCATACTGATGCACCAACCTTTTTTGATAATGATTATCACTTTTGAATACATTTTATCATTAAAGAGAATCATTATCAATACTTTTCATAAAGAAAGCCCCTTATAGAAAGGAGCTTTACTGCCTGTTTTGAAGAAAGTTAAAACTTGTTGTGCACTCTTATTATATCTCATAATACATATCTTAACAGTTTTAAAAATTGGAAATTACTTATATACCCTCCTCTTTACATTTTGTATAATAAAAGGGAATTACTTAACAAGGAGGAAAATAATGACACAAAACATTTCACAAGGCGAGAGGATACACTCCATCGATATTATTAGAGGAATAGCTGTACTAGGTATTTTTCTCGTTAACTGGCCTGTCATCGCTGGGATTGACTCAAGTGATCTTTCAGGAGTTTATGAGGGGCTAGATAGTTATATCCGTCTATTTTACGATATGTTTATTCAAACGAAGTTTTATACTATCTTTTCGTTTTTATTCGGCCTAGGCTTTTACATTTTTATGACTCGTGCTGAAGCGAAAACAGATCGACCAAATACCTTATTTGTTCGTCGCCTACTTATTTTATTATTATTCGGTTTCTTACATTACGTTCTTTTATGGGACGGAGACATTTTACATACTTATGCAATCGCTGGATTTTTCTTATTTTTATTTTATAAGAGAGAACCTCGTACCATTTTAGTATGGGCAATCGTTTTATTAAGTATTTTTCAGTTTTTCATGCTACTCGCTGGTATTATGATTGCATTCGTTCCGAAGGCAGAGTTAGGATTTTCCTTACCTATCATGCCACTTGAAGACTGGGTGTCACAAATACAAAATCGTTTCCATGCATTTTATGCTGACGGAATTGGACTAAATGCATTCATGCTCCCAGAAACAGTTGGGCTATTTTTACTTGGGTTATACGCAGGGAAAAAAGATATTTTCCGACGCACGAAAGAGTTAGATCCAAAGCTTAAAAAATGGCAAATTATTATGTTCATTTTAACATTGCCAATGTGGTTCTTCATGATCCGTTATTTCTTTTCAAAACCATCTTATGAACCGATTTATATGCAGGTCTTTACAATGTTCAGCGGAAAGACATTATTCATATTCTACATTTTCACGCTCATGCGTTTATTACAAAAAGAAAAATGGCAAACATTATTACGCCCGTTCCAATACGTTGGTCGAATGGCGTTAACAAACTACATCTCGCATACAATTGTTACGTTACTTGTATTCGGACTATTGTTCAAAAATGATTATCTTGCTCCATTATGGGTAGGACCACTATTCTGCGTCGGTTTCTACACGTTACAAATTTTTATTAGCCGCTGGTGGCTGTCACGTTATCAATATGGGCCACTTGAGTACATTTGGCGTCTTGGTACTTATGGGAAAATGATGCCACTTAAAAAGAAAAGCAAGGTCTCGTAACGAGACCTTGCTTTTTTTACGCTTCTCTTACCGCGCTTTGCATAGACACGGGCTCTTCTTTTACTTTCACTTTACGCTGCGGCACCATATTAAATACAATATTTAAAAGTACTGCTGACGCACTTCCAAGTACAATTCCGTTATCTGTTAAAATACGAATGCTTTCTGGAAGTTGTGAGAATAAAGTAGGAACAACTGTAACTCCAAGTCCAATTCCGACAGAGCATGCAACGATTAATAAATTTTCTTGTTTACCAAAATCAACGCTACTTAACATTTTAATACCATATGCCATTACCATACCGAACATTGCTAACATTGCACCGCCAAGTACTGATTTCGGAATAATTGTTGTAATAGCTGCGATTTTAGGAATGAACCCAAGAACGATTAACATACCACCACAAGTATAAATAATAACGCGATTTCTTACTCCAGTTAATTGAACAAGTCCTACGTTTTGAGAATATGTCGTATATGGAAATGCATTGAAAATTCCGCCTAACACCATCGCTAATCCTTCTGCGCGATACCCTTTTGTTAATTCTTTTTCACCGATCTTTTTATTGCAAATATCAGATAATGCAAAGTAAACACCTGTTGCTTCTACAATGCCTACGCAAGCAACTAAAATCATCGTAATAATTGGCGTCAATTCAAATGTTGGTGTACCGAAGTAAAACGGCTGAATACCATGGAACCAATCCGCTTCTCCAACTGCTTGCAAGCTTACTTTTCCCATAAATGCTGCAACGATTGTACCGAACAATAGACCTAGTAAAATAGAGATTGAACGAATAAACCCGTCAAAGAAACGATACATAATGATGATAAATAGTAACACACCAAATGCTAATGCTAAATTTTCAAGACTACCGAAATCTTTACTTCCTACTCCTCCAGCCATATCATTAATTGCCGCTGGAACTAGTGTAACTCCAATTACAGTAACGACAGATCCTGTTACAACAGGTGGAAACAGTTTTACAAGCTTTCCAAATAATTTCGCAAAAATAACAACGAATAACCCGGCGGCAATAATTGCTCCATAAATAGAAGACACGCCGTATTGTTTCCCGATTGCAATCATCGGCCCAACCGCTGTAAATGTACAACCAAGTACAACTGGAAGTCCAATACCGAAAAAGCGATTTGATAATGCTTGTAAAATTGTCGCAACGCCGCACATTAATAAATCAATTGAGACTAAGTATGTTAATTCTTTTTGATTTAAACCAAGTCCACCGCCCACAATAAGCGGAACGATAATTGCACCAGCATACATAGCAAGCATATGCTGCATACCAAGCGATGCGATTTTAAATGGATGTTGCTTCATCGCTTATTTCACCTCCGCAGTTTCATGCTGTACAAATGTAACTGTGCCGTTATCAAGTGATGCAATTTCTGCTAGTGACTCAACACGAACTCCTTGTTCACGAAGCTTCTTTCCTCCATCTTGAAATGCTTTTTCAATAACAATCCCAATTCCTGCAATACTGGCTCCTGCTTGCTCTACTAAACTCATTAACCCTAAAGCAGCCTGACCGTTTGCTAAAAAGTCATCGATAATTAAAACGCGATCACTTTTATCAATATGATTTCGAGATAATGAAATTTCATTCGTTTCTTGTTTCGTAAATGAATATACGTTTGCAACGTACATATTATCTTGTAACGTTAACGATTTACGTTTTCTTGCAAAAATTACTTTTACACCAAGCTCTAATGCAGCCATAACAGCTGGTGCAATGCCTGAAGATTCAATCGTCACGATCTTTGTAATGTTCTCTTCTTTAAAACGTTTAGCAAATTCTTTTCCGATTTCTTGCATAAGTACTGGGTCAATTTGATGGTTTAAAAAAGCATCTACCTTTAATACGTCACCAGATAAAACCTTTCCTTCGTTCAAAATCTTTTCTTGTAATACTTTCATGTTTGTTCCCCCTCTTATGCAATAAAAAAACTCCAAAAGCCGCCACCACTCGTTACAAGTGAGAGACGCGCTTTTGGAGTTTCGCAAAAAAGAATGCTAAACAAGCAAATATATTCGTCCTCACTCATAGTCAAAGTATTTACGGTACTTCGGTAGAAACTTGCAGGCCATATCCCCGCGATTATATGAGTGTAGCTAACTATTTATTTTATAGATGGATTATAACGCACTTTTTATACTTTGAAAAGTATTTATTAACAAAACACGTACAAATTTTATCAAAACATCATTTTCGTTCGAGTTTTGTAAACTCTTACATATTATTTCAAAGCGCCGTTAAAACGATTGGCCCATCTTTTGTAATCGCAATTGTATACTCATATTGCGCTGATAATTTCCCGTCCATCGTTCTTGCAGCCCATCCATTTAAATCTACTTTCGAATATCGCATACCTACATTTACAATTGGCTCAATTGTAATTACCATTCCTTCTTGCAGCTCAGGCCCTTGTCCTTGTTTCCCAAAATGAAAAATTGCTGGTTCTTCATGAATCTCCTTACCGATTCCATGTCCCGTAAAGTCTCTTGCGACAGAAAAGCCTTCATTTGCTACGTAACTTTCAATTGCATAGCCAATATCTCCAACATGATTACCGATTACCGCCTGATCAATTCCTTTATACAATGCATTCTCAGCTACTAACAATAACCTTTCTGCTTCTTCTGAAACATTTCCAACTCTATACGTCCAAGCAGAATCTGAAAGACCACCATTTAAGTTTACTACCATGTCAATTGTTACAATATCGCCCTCAGTTAAAGGTACATCCACCGGAAACCCATGACACATTTCATCGTTTATAGATGCACATATCGCATATGGATACCCGTTATATCCTTTCTGCTGAGATATTGCACCATGCTTTTCTAAATATGCTTCAACAAACGTATTAATTTCTTTTGTCGTAATACCTGGTTTCATCATTTTTGCAATTTCCCTATGACATGAAGCAAGTAACTTCCCGGATTCGTGCATCAAATCTATTTCATTTTTCGTTTTAATTGTAACCATGCTTACCTCTACCTTCCTTGCTAAACTTACTATTTGCTACTAATACAAATCCTCTTCCAAAACTTCCAATTATAAAAGCTAACATCATTTCTTCTATTTTCCGAATGTAAATTTTTATTTAATTCATTTTTACATATTACATCTAGTATTTTTTGTTGATGTTTACTTATAAACAAAGTATAGTAACACTATACTATTAAAAGGAGGATTGTTAAAGATGATGCATGCAGGAAGACTACGTCAGCAAACTTTGAACAATAAGTAACTTAATACGTTCAAAGGCTCTGTTTTCATAAAGCAGAGTAAACGGGATTAGTCTGCACATTTTTAATAATCTTCAACGGAAGAATACACTTTCCATATGAAGAAAGGCAGATATACATCTGTCTTTTTTTCGTATATTTTTTTGATACAAAAAGAGACGTTTTTTCATTATATCCTCGTTTACTCTTAACCACAGACAGAAGCCCGTCTGTGGTTTTTTTATGATTACATTTTCTTATATCTTGCTACTTTAATCATATGGATGTAGTTAGAAACAATTCGTAACAGAAAACGTATGAAAACATTGAAACCTAAATAAACATTTGGAGGAAATCAAAATGAATACACTTAAAGTGAAACAATTAGCAAATAAGGAAGGACTAAATATATTAGAAGATTCAATAGAAATCAATGAATCTGGCGTTGACTTTCAAGTAGCACACGTCAAAGAACAAAACGGGGATAAATGGATACTACGAATTCCTCGTAGACGAGAATCTATGAGACATGCTCTACGTGAAAAAGAAGCATTAGAAATCATGAAAAAACATGCAGAATTCCAAGTTCCTGATTGGTCTATATTTTCTGAGGAACTAATTGCTTATAAACAACTAAGTGGCGTTCCTGCCGCTACTATCGATATAGAACAACAAGGTTATATATGGACCTTTAACGAAAAGGATGTACCAACTGAATACTATATTTCCTTAGGAAAAGTTTTAGCGAATTTACACTCATTACCTCAGCAAAAATTTAATAGTATAGGTGTTGAAATTCTTACTGCTAATGAATTAAGAACTTCTATGAAACAAAGGATGAATCGAGTGAAGGAACAATACCACATCAATCAAAACTTATGGGATCGTTGGCAAGCATGGCTAGCTGAAGACTCTTTTTGGCCATCTCACGTAGGAGTAAAGCATGGGGATATCCATCCAGGTCATATCCTGATTGATAATAAAAATAAGGTAACTGGCTTAATCGATTGGACAGAAGTAGGGATAGGTGATGTATCTATAGATTTCACATCGCATTATCTACTCTTTGGAAAGGATGGACTAACAAAGTTAATTCACTCTTATGACAACGCTGGCGGTAAAACTTGGTCAAGAATGGATGAACATATTATCGAACTTCTAACAACGAGTAGTATTACTGTTGCTGAATACGCTCAAGTGTCAGGTTTGAAAGACATGCATGAAATAGCTGTACACATGCTATCAACTGAAAGTTAATGAAGTTGCAAAAAACAGAAGAACCCTCTTCTGTTTTTTGTTATTTTTCACATATATAATTCATTTTCAAAAACTCAAAACAACTACCATTCGTCTTCTGTATAAACGTTCCAAATGCTTCAAATCCTGCCCTTTTATATACTTTAATAGCTCTTTTATTAAATGTCGCTACTGATAACGTTATATAATTGCATCCGTATTTTTCTTTAATAAAAGCTAGTCCAGCATTTACGAACTGTAAACCAAATCCATTTCCAGTTATATCAGGTTTCATTCCAAGACCTATATCAATCGTTCCATCACTTATTTTACAAACAGTAAAAAATCCAACGAGAATGCCATCTTCATTTACAGAAAATGTATAATCCCCTCTACCCTCATCATGTAAAAACTCAGCTAAATCTTCTTCATCTGCCTCTATATCGTAAAAGGAATATTCCCCTTCATAATGCCAGTTATATGCAATTTCTTCTGCTTCTTCTTGCGTCATTACTGTATATGTATAAACCATTCTTCTATCCCCCTAAAAAAAGAGCTGCAATTAAGCAGCTCTTTTTTATAACTCATAAATTTCTTTATACTTCACTTCTAAATAATCTGCTAAGTAATTTGCATTTAACCCTTCGCCTGTTACATCTTCTAAAATTTCAAGTGGCTTTTTCGTTTTACCATATTGGTGAATATGTTCAGTTAGCCATTCACGAATTGGCGTTACGTTTCCTTCTTCTAATAATGCATCAAAGTTCGGAATATCTTTTAACATTCTTTGCTTAAACTGTGCTGCGTACATATAACCAAGCGCATAAGATGGGAAGTATCCAAATGAACCACCAGCCCAGTGAACATCTTGCAATACACCTTGTGCATTGTTTTCCGGACGAATTCCTAAATATGCTTCCATCTTATCATTCCAAGCCGCTGGCAAATCTTTCACTTGTAATGTACCATCAAATAATTCTTTCTCAAGCTCATAACGAACCATAACGTGAAGCGGATATGTGAGCTCATCTGCTTCTATACGAATGAACGATGGCTTCGATTCGTTAATCGCATCATAAAACTCATCTACTGATATATTATTGAATTGACCATTGCTATACTCTTTTAATAAATCATAGTTTTTCTTCCAGAATGATTTATTACGACCGATAAAGTTCTCAAAGAATAACGATTGTGACTCATGAATACCCATAGATGTTCCACTACATAGCGGTGTACCTTCAAATTTTTCTGCAATATTTTGTTCATATACAGCATGACCACATTCATGAATTGTTCCAAACACAGCCATACGGAAATCCTTTTCGTCATAGCGTGTCGTAATACGAACATCCCCTCTATTTAATGTAATCTCGAATGGATGCACCGTTTCATCAAGACGACCTGCTTCAAAGTCATAATTCAACTGCTTTAATAGCTCTAATGTAAAGTTCTTTTGTTTTTCTTTTGAAAAATGTTCTGATAAAGCACTTGTCTTTAATCTCTTTTGTGACTCCGATATTTCTTTTACAAGCGGAACGATACGCTCACGAAGTTGACCAAATACGTGATCTAACACTTCTACTGTAATACCCGGCTCATACATATCTAATAATGTATTATATTTGTATGTTTCGTAACCCCAATATGTAATAAATTTCTTTTTAAATTCAACTATTTGTTCTAAATACGGACGGAACATTTCGAAATCAGACTTTTCGCGGGCTTCTTCCCACACACTTTCCGCTTTCGCTTCTAATTTCACATACGCTTCATATTCCGCTTGTGGAATTTTTTTATTTCTATCATATTCTTTACGACACTCTTCAACCATTTTCTTCGTAGTTTCAGAAAGTTTGTCTTCACTTATTAAAGCTTCAAGCTCTGTTAAATAATTTCCCATCTCATCTGAAGTCGACATAGCAAACACTTCTGATGAAAGCATACCAATTACTTCTGAACGCTGGTCCACACCTTTTTTAGGCGCACCTGTTCTTAAGTCCCAAAACATTAAGCTTAATGCTTCTCCGTAATTTTGTATCTTCTTCACATATGTTAAAAATTGTTTTTCTACTTCATATGTAGCTACTGTCATCGTATAAAAACCTCCCTTTTCTACCTCAAACTTAATTCGACATGAAAATCTAAATTCCTTTTATAATAGAAAAAAAGCTTGGCAAGCGCCAAGCTTTCTCCTTATAATTCTTTACCTTCTACCGGTAGTACGTTTTTCACCGCTTCTATCACTTTCTCATCTTCTGTATCAGATAAGAAGATTGAAATAGCACCTTTATCGTCACTCGTACGAATTAAACGACCAATGCCTTGACGAAGACGTAAAATCATATATGGTACATCTACATCCCAGAACGGATCATTAACATGTTTACGCTTCGCTTCAAACACCGGATCGTTTGGAGGGAATGGTAATGACCAAATGATAACATGTGATAATGATGAACCAGGAATGTCTAAACCTTCCCATAAATGAACGGCACAAAGTACAGTCTCTTCTTCATTTTGGAAGCGAGAAACGAGCTGACTAATTTCTTGATCCCCTTCATATAGGAACGGAACTGACATTTGTTCTTTACTTACATATTCTTTAAACGCTGCAAGCTCTTGCGTTGTACGGAATAATACAAGTGTACGTCCATTTGTTTTTTGTATATTTTCAAGTGTATATTGACACTTTCTTTCCCATTCATTTTCTTTCGTATGCGATAGTAAGTTTACTGCCATTTGCTCCTCATAATCAAACGGTGAGGCAACTGAGAATGATAAGTAATCTTTTACCCCTAAGCTATTTGCTGTAAACGCGAATGAATCGTTATTAGATAATGTAGCAGACGAGAAGATATACGGGATTTTCTTCGAGAATACTTTCTCTTGTAACACTTCTTCAACTGCACGTGGCATAATGACTAACGTGAAGGCTCCATCACCTTCTTCGCCCCATGTAATTACATTTTTCTCGTGCATGAACAGACGAAGTGAATGTTCTAACACATCTAAATGTTCATCAACGATATTTAAATCATACGTATTTACTGTATGCATTTCACTTTCAAATACTAATGCATCACCGACTTCACCAATTTTCGCATAAAGTCGTTTTGCTTCAGCTGTTACTTTTTCTGTCACAGTAATTTCTAAACGGTCCGAACCGGCAATTTCCTTTTTATTTTCTTGTAACACATCAAAGAATCGCTCTGTTTGCCAAATTGTTTCTTCTACTAAATGTGCAAACTCTTCACGAATATCATTTTGTAATAATCTCGTTAAAAGCTGCTCCATCATCGTTTGCTTTAAACGATATGTTAAAGCTTTTTGAGCTGCATATTCTACAAGATGTCCTTCATCGAATACAACGCAACTACTTTCTGGTAATAATGGAATTTGTCCTTCACGCTTACGAGCATCGTACGTCCAAATATGATCCATATAGAAATCTTGAGAACAAATAATTAAATCTGCTGCTTTACGATAATGTTCACGTGAAAGAGTTTGACCGCAACGATGACGAGAATCACAAGTGAAGCAATCTTGGAAGTAATCCCAATTTACTTTTGACCATTCTTCGTCATTTAATAGTGGAAATTCTTTTCGGTCACCGTAGTGAGTAAAGTTTTGCATCGTACCATGATCGAATACGAATTGCGGTAATTCATAATATACGTCTTCAATTACTTCTGGAGCTCGTCCACTCATTACATCTTCAAGCTTACGTAAACATAAATAATTATCCATTGATTTCGCAAGTCTTACATCTACTGATAAGCCTAACGCTTCAGATAATTTCGCAATGTCTCCTTCTTCTTTCACAAGCTGCTCAATTAACGTTTCATCTGCACAAGCGATAATAGCTGGCTTTCCAGTATAACGCGCATAGCAAATTGCATATAGAAGATATACAATTGTTTTCCCTGTTCCTACACCCGCTTCTGCAAACATTACTTTCTTTTCTTGGAAAGCACGCTCTAATTGAAACGCCATAAAAATTTGTTCATCACGCTCTTCAAAGCCTTTTTCCGGAAGGATGTCGTAAAACACATCTCCAATCCACTCATTCAACTTATCATAAAAATTATCTTGTTTTCCTACTTCAAATGGTAATCTCTTCTCAGTAAACATCCTTAGCCTCCAACCAAAAAGTTTTTCTATAAAAAGATATAGCAACCGCTACTCATATGTATGCAGTCACTTTCCCCTGTTGCAATACATAGAAATACACGAAAAAAAATTTTCCTTTCGAAAAAGGAAAATTTTCTTCTATATTAATGACTTTAAATACCGTTTATCAATCGCTGTTTCATGTGAAAGAGCTGACAAATATTCTTCTTGTGCTTTTTGTATTTCATCTACAACCACACCTTGGCTATCCACTTCTTTTCCGAGCTCATCATACGTACGGTGAATAGCTTTTTGAATCATTGATAATTGGAAACTATCCATATCAGTTCCTCCTTTACGCAATACATAATAGCCAGTATATGCGCGCTGGAGGAGTTTTATACTATGAATTACGCGGTGGACGTTTTCCGAAGTATTGGTAGTAATCTGTACGGATAAATCCGTTAAATAGTTTACGTTTCTTCGATGCATCTTTTCCGTAACACTTCTCAAATGCTTCGTAACTTGTTAATACATACGCTGACCATGTATCTAATGGACGGAATACTTGTCCCATTTCTTTGTACAATTGTTCAACAAGTGCTTTTTCACTTAAACGTTCTCCGTATGGAGGATTCGTTACAACATAGCCATAATCCTCTTTTGTCGTGAAATCTTTTACTTGCATTTGTTTAAATGTAATTAAATCACCTAAACCTACTTCTTCTGCGTTATCTTGAGCAACTCGAATCATACGATGATCGATATCTGATCCAATAATTTGCAGTCGTTGATCATAATTCGCCAAATCTTCAGCTTCTTGACGAGCTTCACGCCAGTTTTGTTTACCTACCCAGCCCCACTCATCTGATGCAAAGCCACGATTAAATCCTGGTGCGATATTTTGTCCAATTAATGCTGCTTCAATCGGAATTGTACCTGATCCACAGAAAGGATCCACGAAAGGACGATCTGGCTTCCAGTTTGTTAACTTAATTAAAGACGCAGCTAATGTTTCTTTTAATGGAGCTTCCCCTTGATCCATACGGTATCCACGTTTATGAAGCCCAACACCACTTGCATCAATTGTTAATGTTGCAATATCCTTAAGCATTGCAATCTCAATGCGGAATAGCGGACCATCTTCTTCAAACCAAGTTGTACGTTTATACGTTGTTTTTAATTTTTCAACGACAGCTTTTTTAACGATACGTTGGCAATCTGAAACACTGAACAACTCAGATTTCAAAGACTTACCAATTACAGGGAATTCCCCATTCTCTGGAATATAATCTCCCCAGTTTAATGCTTTCGTTTTCTCAAACAGCTCATCAAATGTTGTCGCTTTGAATTCGCCAACTTTAATTTTCACACGGTCCGCAGTACGTAACCATAAGTTCGTGCGACAAATCGCCTTTTCATCTGCTTCAAATGTTACTTTGCTGTTTTCTACTTGGCATTCATAACCAAGATCACGAACTTCTCGGGCAACTAACGCTTCAATACCCATTGCCGCTGTTGCGATTAAAGTAACTTTTCCCATTTGCATTCACCTCTTATGTATATTCAAACAATAATTAATAGCCATTTATCCTATTAATCATTACATTTTACAAAGAATTTTCTCATTAACCATTTTAACTCATAAACTATAACTTCATACAAATAAAAAGCCCTCCTCTAACAAAGGAGAGCTGAGTTATTTCATAGTTGGTTCATAACGTTCTGTAAGCCATGTTCTGTTCCTTTGTACTGCAAACGGCCCACGCCTCGTACTCCGGTGGCAATCATCTATCTACAGGTTATACAACCTGTCCTTTCCCATCGTTCATTTCCTTGGAAAAGATTCCCCTACCATTATTTGGGTTTCTCGCTCGTGGGGTTTACCTCGTTCCACTCCTATCATTTCTTCAAGGACTTCGTCACTGTGGCACTTTAAAGGTAGTCAAACCATATCCGAAGACTTAGGTTTTTTCCCTGCCGTTAAACCAGCCTTACAGCCAGAATACCCTAGCTTATGAATTGGCTAGGCACGAACACTACAGCCATCTCAGGCCGTGCGAGCATGGACTTTCCTCTACAACGTTGGCGTTGCAGCGATTACCCAAACGTTATGACATCCATTAGTATAGTGGAAACAAAAAGATTTTGCAATGTTTTTTTCTATGTAAAATGCTTTAACCTTTTTACCACTAGAATTTATTCGTATAACTTACTTCCAAATACAGCTTTTTCTAAATTAGATAGACGTTTTAAAATGTCCGTATTCGTGTTGTTATATACAGGTTGTGCAACTGGTGTTTGTACAACTGGTTGTTGTGGCACTTGTGTTGCTACTAGTTTTTGTTCCTCTAATTCACGCTTTAAACGAGCATTTTGTTGCTTTAATTGCTCAAATTCCTTGTGGAAAGCTTCATAGTCTTTAATGATCATATCAAGAAACTTGTCTACTTCTTCTTGTTGATAACCTCTCATGCCTGTTTTAAATTCTTTTTCTAAAATATCTTTCGCCGTTAATTTAATTTTATCCGAAATCATTTTCTTCACCTCAAATTTTTGCCAAAACTTTCATTACCTAAATTTTTTCAGAAACAATGCCTTTTGTCAATCATATATACGAGTACTATATTACATATTACTCAGCATTATTCCACTGTTCCTCTTCTATTATATCTTGTAAATCGGAAAAAAGAATGAAATAACTGTGATAATTTTCTATTTCTCCTTTTTTCTTTGCTGCTTCTACAATATATTTAGGACTCCCTGGTTTCTCTTCATCATATACAGCTAAAAGTGCATCACTTTTTTCAATAAAAAATTGATTTTTTAATTTAAATTGCTCCGGGCTTTCGTACTTCCGTTTCGTAATACTATCAATATGGTCTGCTTGAGAGAGAATAAATTCGTAATATTCACGGTTATCTTCCTTCCAGCTTTCTTCTTGTTCTAAAAAAGGAGTAAATACCGCTAATTTTAAATCTGGATATTCTACTTGAATTTCAAAAACAACTTCAGCAGCCCATAATTCTACTCCTAACTGCCCACTTATTATGACCCATTCCAAACCTTCTTCTACAAAAGTAGTTAACTTTCGGTGCAATGCTTTTTTTATACATTCCACCCCTGGATGATCATTTTTAAATATACCAAGTTCAAATGGCTTATATCCCGTTACAGCAATAACTTTCATATCAACACTCCAATTACAAAAAAAGAACTAGCATTTCGCTAGTTCTAACATATCATTTACTTTTTAAATATTCCACCAACGTTTGGTCCGATATTTGGACCTACTGGTGATACATTTGGTCCTGGTCCAAATGGTGATACATTCGGCCCTGGTCCAAATGGTGATACATTCGGTCCTGGTCCGAATGGAGATATTTGATGGCCGTGGTGATGATGACCATGGCCACACGGTCCACATCCGCCGCCAAATCCACCGCCAAATCCACCAACAGATCCTGGATTAACAGGGTCTACAACATTTACATTCGAGTTTGTTTGCGGGAAGAAGTTTTGGTTTTTAATTTGTTGATGATGTACATGTGTTGTATGTGTTGGGAAGATGTGTGGCACCACCGTTGTTGAAAAAGAGTGTGTTACGCATTGTTTGGTCGGATGAACGACAGGAGCAGTTGTACAAATAGGTCCTACAGGCTTATGCCCTCCAAAGCAAGGATGACAATGATGCATAGTTTTTTCTCTCCTCTCTCGTTAAAGAAAATCTGATTACACTTTACAGTATGAGAAAAGAGGGAAAGCCGTTTGTTATATATACCCATTTATTACAATGAAATTTGTCTAGTCCCCACTTCATATAAAATATTTTTTTATAGACAACCCTCCAAAATTACTTACCAAAAAAACCTCCAACTTGCTTTACAATACCTGTTACTTGATTCATTGCATTCATCATTTGTCCAGCAGTATTCATCATTTTATTTACATCATAGTTACCATCTGACGTTTTAAATTGGGAAACAAAACTAGAAAACTGACTCGGTTGTTGTTGTTTTTGTTTATTCTGCGTCGGATACGGTTGTTTTGGTGGATAAAACATTGCTTGTTGATTTCCATAAGGGGATGGCGGCATATAATATTGCGAATTCATATAAGGCTGCTGTTGTTGGTTCATATAAGGTTGCTGCTGTTGTTGTTGATTCATAAACGACACTTCAAATGGCTGATAATAATTTTGATTTCCATAATAAGGCTCGAAAGGATACATATTATACCGTAAATATGTATCTGCATTATATTGGTACATATTTTGCTGGGGATATGGATTAGCTTGCTGATATGCGTTAGGTTGTTGAAACATGCATTCTCTCCTCCTTCACATAAGTTTCTACATATATAATATGTACCTGCAAAATAATATGTGTGACGGAGTATCTGTCTATTTTTGTCGGAAGTTTAAATTTTTAAAAAATTAAAAAAGAAAACCCTTCCATGCTATGATAATGAAGAAGAAGATTCTCATGGGGGAGGAATCAACATGGTATTAGGGGATTTAAAACAAGCGTTTTCTCAAAAAAAGGGGTATTACACAGAGAATGTAAATGAACTGTTAGACTTTGCGAGACATTGGTATCTCGAAGGAAAAATATGCATTTCAGATTATCGTACATTAATAAAAGAATTAGAAATAAACGGTGCAACAAAACCTACAACAATAACAGAAGCATAAAAAAACAAGAGGGCTTCCCCTCTTGTTACTTACTTTGCTCAATTATATTTTGCAAAGTATACGAAATAGCTTGATGTGTTTCAAAGAATCGCTTACCTTTTCCTTTATTTACAAAACATTGCAACACATTTGTCTGTAAATTATCGTACACTTGATCAATTTGCTGTACATGTATATACTTCGGTTTTTCTTCCTTAATCCATTTATAAGCTAATTCTTTCCACACCTTTAATTCCTCATCTACCATATCTACAAATGGTTTCATATCCTTATAAAAATCGTATTCGTTCATCTCTCTTTTTTTCACATTCGCTTCATTATTATACTGCATGAGTTTTTCTGAAGACTTTATTAATGCTTCATACTTCATTTCATTCCCACCTTATTATGCACTCACTACGACGTTTTGAAATGCCTTCACCCAATTCCCTTTTTCTTCGTGATGCACTAATTTATTTTCCATATGCTCAATATGCATTTCTGTTATTTCTATCTTATTACATATTTTTTCACTCTTATCCTTCAATGCATGATTCATTCTAATCCCTATATTCATTTCCAGCAAATCGAGAGAACTTAACATTTGATCCATTGTTTTCATTACATCTTCCTTCTGAACCATCGCCATATATAAAACGCCCCCTTCTTTGCTTTTCCTTTGTCATGTAATTTCGCCGAATGATTCCTCACTCCTGCCCACATGACAAAACTAGTTGTTATTCGTCAAAGAAATCATTTTGTATGTCATTTATAGAAATGGTAACAATACAAAAAGGAGGTGTATGAAAATGGCAAAGAACAAAACCGAAAAAAAGAAGAAACAAAACAAACAAAATAAACCCGAGACCGGCAATCCAAAGTTAGATGGTCCAAACTTCCCTGCTACATAAAGTGAAACTTTAACACTTTTACAAAAAGCTGATTTTTGAAGCATCCTTAATCTCTTATGTTCATTACGTTTTGAGATTACATTTTTAGCACTCGTGGCAGGATTACTTCACATTAAGAAGTCCCGTCTTCATAAATGAAGACGGGACTTCTTTTTCATTATATCACGAACTCATCCATCCTTTTAACAAAACGATTTACGATAGAAGCAGCATAGATTTGCTCTCTCTTTCTTTTATACCATTCTGTTATATCAACTTCCCCCTTATACTCTTCCGGTAAAAACAACTGATTTATTTTCGTATCTCTACAAAACCAATCCCTCATACCTATTTCCTTATGTGCAACGACAGGATAGACCTCTCTAAGGGCTGGCGTACAAGATTTTCTAGCTTCTCTTACATAACATTCATAATCTGCTCTTGATCCTGTGTGTATAGTTTGCAATGCAAACCTATGGAATAAACTTTTATAATTCGGATGAAACAGTAACTCCGCTAATTTCTTTCCTAATTCTATACGCTTTTGTAACGTTTCAAATTGATAAACTGAAAAACCATACATCTTCCCTTCAATGGTTGGAAAAATAACAGCGCTAACATGAAGCATTTCTTGCAATTTAAAAAGCGCTGTATGAAATACATGTTTTTTAAAATATGCATTCTCAATAATTGGCTTTTGAATTTTATTTTGTTCATTTATAATAAGCGCTGTCATGAGCCTATTTATATCTTTTTTCTTCCAAAAATATATCCATTCTTTTTCCATAAAAATTGACACGTTGAAATATTGTAACAAATAGAAAAGTGGTATCTGTCTCCTCTTACTTTCTTCGTATATCAACAGCTGCGGAAAAGCATCTAAAAAAATAATCCAATTCGCTTGTTCATACGTCAGAAACAAATGCTTTTTTACTGTTTGAGGTAAAATAGTAGCATAATACCTCCCTTTTAAATCAGTCATATTCCATCCCGCATTTCTCGAGACCATACTCGCTAAAAAGGCCCACCTAACTTCACTATTTCTTTCATAGTAGTCTTGATAAGACTGTGTTCGAGAAATATTGTCCCTATTCGCTATTTTTATTACCCTCTTAATGTTGTAGACGATTGTTTTTTCTTCGTCTGTACATTCCATATTTTTACGATATTGTTTAATTTCCCTATAATCATTCCATGTAAACATGAACAAGTCATCATACCTTTCTTCAAAAAGGTCACATCTTTTTTCATTTTTTTGTTATAATCACCTTTGTAAGTAATTCTTAGCAAGTTGGGAGTGGACACACTATGACCATTCGTTACCCAAATGGAAAACGGTACAATCAAGCTTCAAAACCTCATAAAACACCAATAAAAAAACATACTTATAGTAATAGAGGTATGTCCCTTGAAGAGGAATTGAATGAAACGAATGAATATTACTTAACCCATAATATTGCATGCGTACATAAAAAACCTACACCTCTTCAAATTGTAAAAGTAGATTACCCCGCTCGAAGTGCTGCAGTGGTAAAAGAAGCGTATTTTAAACAACCTTCTACAACAGATTACAACGGTGTATATAAAGGGAAATACATCGATTTTGAAGCGAAAGAAACAAAAAATAAAACCAGCTTTCCACTTCAAAACTTCCACCTTCATCAAATTGAACATATGAAGCAAGTAATCGCTCATAATGGAATTGCATTTGTTATTATTAAATTTACACTTTTTGATGAACTTTATTTATTAGATGCAAAACATATTATTGCATTTTGGAATCGTCAAAATACTGGTGGACGAAAATCGATTACGAAAGAAGAAATAGTAGAGCATGGATCTTTATTATCATGCGGTTATCAACCTCGGATTGATTATATCCGTGTACTAGACACGGTTTATTTTTCGTGATAGAGTCATCACTAAGGCTCTTTTTTCGACTTTTGGGGAGAGAATGAAAGGTAGGAGAAAGTATAATGTCAGATAATTATCGTTCTCGTACAGAACGAAATCATGTAAAAAATCAAAAGCAAGAAACAAATACAGAGAAAAAACCAAAGAAAAAAGGCTCCTTTTTTAAAAAATTCCTTATAGGTTGTCTACTTCTTGGTATCGTTGGTCTTGTAGCTGGCGTTTCCGCTTTCTTTGTTATGGTGAAGGACGCTCCAAAATTAGACAAATCAAAACTTGTCAATCCTTTATCAACAAAGTTTCTTGATAAGAATGGGAACTTTTTCTATGAATACGGTGCTGAAAAACGAACCCACGTTACGTATGATCAAATTCCAAAAGTAGTTGAAAATGCATTCCTTGCAACTGAGGACTCACGTTTCTATGATCATAATGGAATTGATTTTAAACGCACTACAAAAGCAATTATGGAAAATGTCACTGGAGGATTCGGATCTCAAGGTGGTAGTACGATTACGCAACAAGTAGTCAAAAACTATTTTCTAACGATGGACAAAACTGCAAAGAGAAAAGTGCAAGAATGGTACCTATCTTACAAATTAGAGCAACAATATTCTAAACATGAGATTTTAGAAATGTACTTAAATAAGATTAACTTAGGTAACCGTTCATACGGTATTGCAACAGCAGCCAAAAAATATTATGACAAAGATTTAAAAGACTTACAGTTACATGAAGCTGCAATGCTTGCAGGTTTACCCCAAGGTCCTAATATTTATGATCCAACAAAACCAGATAACGTTGAACGAGCTACACAACGTCGTAACGTCGTATTATCATTAATGAATCGACATGGTTATATAACAAAAGATGAAATGAATAACGCAGTTAAGATCCCAGTAACAGAGGGTCTTCAACCGTCTTCAGAAATAACTGAGATGAAGTATCAAGCATTTTTAGATGCAGTTGTAAAAGAAGTTGAAAAAGAATATCCGGATGTAAATATCGGTTCAGATGGTTTAACGATTCATACAACACTTGATCAAGATGCTCAAGATTATGCTGAAAAAATTATGGATGGCAATCTTATTAAGTATCCAAACGATCAATTCCAAGGTTCGTTCGTATTTATGGATACACAATCTGGAGAAGTTCGAGCAATTGGAGCTGGGCGTAAAGAAAGTAAGTCTACTTTCAAAGGTCATAATATGGCCATTGATTTAAAACGCCAAGTCGGTTCAACAATGAAACCAGTTTTCGACTACGGTCCAGCAATTGAGAATTTACAATGGTCTACATACCATCAATTAAATGACTCAGAGTATACGTATTCCAATGGTAAAAAAATACGAAATGCAACAAATAGTTACAAAGGTGACGTTTCACTACGTGAAGCTTTGAAAAAATCATTAAACATTCCAGCTTTAAAAACAGCTCAAGCGGTTGGTCTTCCTAAGTCACAAGCGTTTGCTGAAGGCTTAGGCATGACATTTAAAGATGGCAAAACATATGAATCAACAGCAATTGGTAGTAACGATAGTTCTCCATTACAATTAGCGGGGGCATATGCAGCCTTTGGTAATGGTGGGAACTACAATAAACCACACTTCGTAAAAGAAGTTATCTTCCCAGATGGGAAAAAGAAAAGTTTTAAACCGAAAGAACAACGTGCAATGCAAGACTACACAGCTTACATGGTGACTGACGTTCTTCGTGACGTAGTCAAACCTGGTTCTGGCGGTACTGGTCCAACAGCATACGTTTCAGGTATAGACGTAGCAGGTAAAACAGGAACACAAAACTTTGATGCAGACGTTATTAAAAAATATGGTATTCCAGCTGACGCAAACAGAGATAGCTGGTTCGCTGGATATACACCGCAATATACAATGGCAGTATGGACTGGTTACGAAAAAGATGGTCCAGAAAATTACATTGGCGATCGCTCTACTAGAATTGCGCAACAAATGTTCCAAGTAATGATGAGCAAATTCGCTACAGATAAATCACGTTTCGAACGTCCTTCTTCTGTACAAGAAATAAACGGAGAGTTATATGTAAAAGGTGCGAAGAAAGATGCAATTAAACAAATTAAAGTAGATGCACCTAGTGGTCTTAATGTCACTTTTGATGGCGCTAGCACAGTTACACTAAACTGGTCTGGACCAGCAGCAGTTGATGCATATGCAGCAAGCTATAAAGCGACTGACGGTTCAAGTGGTAGTTTATCAATAAAAGGTACAACAGCTACTCTTGGTGGTATTAAACCAGGCGTTACTTACAGTTTCTCCGTAGTAGCGAAAAAAGGTACTGGAACAAGCCCAGCAGTTGGAGCATCCTTCACTGCGCCTGGCGGAACTCCAGACCCGAAGAAAGCTGAAGAAGAGGCTGCCAAAAAGAAAGCCGAAGAAGAAGCTGCTAAAAAGAAAGCTGATGAGGACGCTCAGAAAAAAGCTAATGAAGATAAATTAAAACAAGAAGAGGCTCAGAAAAAGGCTGCTGAAGAACAGCGTAAACAACAAGAGCTGCAACAAGAGCAACAACTTAAACAACAAGAAGAAGCTCAGAAAAAGGCTGCTGAAGAAGAAGCCGCTAAAAAGAAAGCCGAAGAAGAAGCTGCTAGAAAGAAAGCTGAAGAAGAGGCTGCCAAAAAGAAAGCTGAAGAAGAACAGCAAAAACAAGAGCAAGAACAACAACAAAATACCGGAGGAGATACACCTCACGCAGACGGAAATGTTGTTACAACAGAGTCTTAATACAAAAAAAGAAGTCCTTTCTCTTAACGAGAACAGGACTTCTTTTTTGTTATCATTTTCTTTACATATAACTTTTCTATTTCAATATACAACTGCGCTAACTGAATATAAGAATGATAATTATTCGGTTTCTTTATAATGAACGAATATCGCTCTATAAAATTAACTGGTTGCACTTCCAATTCACTCGTAAAATCTTCTATTTTATTCAAACTATGAACAGGTTGCTCATTTAGCCAATATACAATTGATAATAAATGTGCTGCAAAAAGAATCATCGGACCTTCAGCTTCTTGTTTCTTTCTGTTTCGAAATAAAGTAGCAATGTCCTCATGCTTATTTTTCCATACATTCAACATTACCGGAATACTGTTTTCAATTTCATTCCATGGCTCATATTGTCTTTCAATATCATATATAAAATAAGTCTTTTGTATTGTTTCTTCAAATGACTGTTCTGTATAATACGCAATCGAATTTATACTTTCTTTAAAAAATGGTAAGCACCGAAACTCTTTCGGTATTTCTATAACTCGCTCCATCCTTTATTTCCCCTTCATTCGCTTCTTTCCTTCACGACATACTTCTAGTAAAGGGCACTCTTCACATTGTGGTCGCTGTGCTTTACAGTGATAACGTCCAAAGAAAATCATACGGTGATGTGTAACGCTCCATTCATCCATCGGAACTTTCTTCATTAATGTCTTTTCTACTTCTAACACCGAATCTTTCCATCTACAAATCGCTAACCGTTTACTCACTCTCTCTACATGCGTATCAACAGCAATTGCCGGAATACCATACGCTACCGAAACAACTACATTTGCTGTTTTTCTCCCTACTCCAGGTAATTTCGTCAGCTCGTCACGGTCTTCTGGAACTTTTCCGTTATAATCATCCAGCAACATCTGGCACAATTTTTGAATGTTTTTTGCTTTATTTCTATACAATCCAATAGAACGTATATCTTGTTGTAACTCTTCTAAAGAAACACTTAAATAATCTTCTGGAGTTTTATATTTTTGAAATAAATTTTTCGTCACTTTATTTACAAGTGCATCTGTACATTGTGCAGATAATGCTACCGCGATTACTAGTTCAAACGGATTATCATGAATTAATTCACAATGTGCTTCTGGATACATATCCGCCATTGTGTCTAAACAATAGCGAATTTGCGTTTTATTTAACATATACTTCCTCCTACATTACTGCTCCAACCAATTATAAAAAGGCACTTTCCCAGTAAATTTCGTCTCTTGTTTTGTCGTTTGTTGCGTTCGTTGTTGATTTGCTCTAAATTTTCGTCCTTGGTTTTGGGCTTGATCTACTGTTTTAATACCATTCTTTTTCCACTCAAATAAAATACGGTCGATATATCGGAAATTAAGCTTACCACTCATTACAGCTTCCCTGAGGGCCGCTTGAATTAAATTCGGATGATGTTGATCTTGATCTTCCCACATTCCTAACGTCTCACATTCAAATGGAGAAAGTGGTCTTCCAAATTCTTTTTCAAATACTGTATATAAATTTACTTGTAATTGTTTTATTTCTTTTTGTTCTTCCTCTATTGATTCATTCATTAAGAAATGCAATATTTTTTCCCAAAGCGGTTGTAAAGAATAACTTTCACACATCATCGCTTCTGATCTTTGTCCACCTTCTAATGATAAAAAACCTTTTTGAATCAATGTCTGAATGACTTCCATACATTTCATTTCACTAATCGTCATCCGCTCTGAAATCTCTGACGGAGTCGGAAACGAATTGCCCGATTCTAAAAATGTGTGTACATGAAGTACAACCATAAATTCCGTTTCATTTAAACCTAATTTTTTATAATGCATCATAAGTAATTTTGGAATTGCAATGCTTCCCTGCTCAAACCACTGTAACATCATTTTCTTTTTCATCACCAAACACCTCGCTCTCTAGTATAACACACCTTTCGCTATTTCTTTTTGCCACAATTCGTCAAAAAAACCTTCCTATTATGTAGGAAGGTTTTTTGTATTGCATTAATAAAATATACAATTAAGCTTGCACTTTACTTTTCATAAACGTATGAATGCGTTCTAATGCTTTCTCTACTTGTTCAAGAGAGGTCGCATATGATAAGCGAACGTTATTCGGAGCACCAAATCCTGTACCTGGTACAAGTGCCACTTTTTCCTCTTCTAATAAAGCTTTTGCCCAATCATCAACGTTTTCGTATCCTGATAAGGCTACAGCTTCTTTTACATTAGGGAATAAGTAAAATGCGCCTTGTGGTTTAATGCAAGTGAAGCCAGGGATTTGAATTAATTTATCATAAATAATGTTTAATCTCTCTTCAAATGCTTGACGCATTGTTTCTACAGGTTCTTGTGAGCCTGCATATGCCGCAATTGCGCCGTATTGAGCGATTGAAGTAGGGTTTGACGTACTATGACTCGCTAAGTTCGTCATCGCTTTAATAAGCTGCTTATTTCCTGCTGCATATCCAATACGCCATCCTGTCATAGAATGAGATTTAGATACACCATTAATAATAAGTGTTTGTTCTTTTAATGCACTAGAAAGCTGGGCAACCGAAGTATATTCTGCGCCACCATAAATTAACTTTTCATAAATTTCATCTGAAACGATTAAAATATCGTGTTCTAAACATACTTCTCCAAGCTGTTGTAATTCTTCTTTGCTGTAAATCATTCCTGTTGGATTGCTCGGTGAATTAATAATAACTGCTTTCGTTTTCTCTGTAATTGCCTCACGCAGCTGCTTCGCTGTAATTTTGTATTCATTGTCTTCAAGGCCTTCTACATAAACTGGCTTACCACCAGCAAGCTTTACTTGTTCCGGATAACTTACCCAGTAAGGCGTAGGGATGATAACTTCATCTCCTTCATCAAGTAACACTTGGAATAATGTATATAATGCATGCTTTGCGCCGTTACATACAATAATTTCAGACGGATCATACGCAATTCCTTGATCGCGAGTAAACTTCTTCACAATTTCTTGTTTTAACGCTTGTAATCCACCTGTTGGTGTATACTTCGTATGTCCTTCTAACATCGCTTTATGTGCAGCATTCATAATATGTTCTGGCGTATTAAAGTCAGGTTCTCCTGCCCCTAATCCAATTACATCATGACCTTCAGCTTTTAATGCTTGTGCCTTTGCTGTAATTTCTAAAGTTGCAGATGGTGTTAAAGCAGCTACTCGCTTTGCTAATTTCATTTGTAGTTCCCCCTACATCTATTTTTCAATGCTATATCGTTTTAAAAACTGACCATCTTCAAATGCAAGATTGTAGTAACTATAACGATTGTCATCATCAATATATGTAACTTCCCATAGTGGTATATTATTTTCAACGCCTAATTTTACTTTTAAAATTTCTTTAGGCTTACTTTTGGGCCCTTTACTGTCATCTCCGACTTGTTCAATCGTTCTTTGTAAAGCTTCTTTTTCAGGAATACCTTCGCTCTTTTTCCTTACTATAGTTTCCCCTTTTTTCTCAGGCACCCAAACGATAAGTTGTTCTCCTTTTTCATCTGTACCTTGTACGACTGTATATGAAGATTCTCCATTATAATAATCTACAGATTTTACTTTTGTAAGCTTTGCCTTTTCTTTTGCAATTTCTACAGATTTTTCCTCTTTATGGATTTTCTTTTCCATTGCTTTATTGTAAACATACGCCCCATATATTCCGCTAGCAACGATTACGATAACGATTGCAAAGATCCACTTTTTCATTGTATCACTACGTTCTGTAAATCGTAAATACAGCTGTTTCTTTATCTTTTTCGTCTAATGCTAATCCGAACATGAGGTCCTGCTCTTTTAACGTACGATTCAAACTATCAACAATTTTATACAAGTCAGACGAATATTTAATACGCGTCGTTGATAGGACTTCGATTTTCTTATCCATGAAAAAACTCCTCCGTTACACAAAAATTTCTAATTATAGAAGAACGCAATGCGGTTACAATAAGAGTACATTCTTTACAACCCCTGCTTCATCACCCATCTATTATAGCAGGACATGTACAGCAAAAAAAGGTTTCAAGTCGAAAACCATTACATTTTGTATACAAGAAGTAAGAAAAATAAAATTCCTCCTACCCACATTTTTTACGCCTGAAGTTTAAACGTACTTCAGGCGTATTTTTTCTTCCAATTTTATTCAGTTGGCTATTCCTTTAATTGTTCTAACAATTCTTCTAGAGGGCCTTCATAGAGCGGGACAGTTGGGATTGATTGTAAAAATCGTTTTCCATAGGAAGCGCTCGTCAAACGACGATCTAATACAAATACTGTTCCGGTATCTGTACTTGTTCTAATAAGACGACCAAATCCTTGCTTGAAACGCAGTATTGCTTGCGGGAGTGCTAACTTAGCGAATACGTCCTCTCCTTGATTTTTTAACCACTCTCCTTTCGCTTCCATCATCGGTTGATGAGGAGGCGTAAAAGGCAGCCGGACGATAACAAGACAACTAAGCGCATCTCCAGGTATATCTATCCCTTCCCAAAAACTACTTGTTCCTAATAAAATTGATTTGTCGAACTCTTGAAATTTACGAATGAGACGACTTCGGCTCTTATTATTCACACTTTGCGTTAATAATAAATACCCTTCTAATTCATCATCATTTTTCAAATTCGTATACGCTTCTTTCAACATTTCATATGAAGTGAATAAAACGAGCATTCTCCCTTTTGTAGCTTTCGCTATTTTTGCAATATGTGCCGATACAGATTCAATATATTCTTCATTACTTGCTTGCTTAATAAAAGGCACATCCGTTGAAACCATTAATTTCATCTGTTCTTCAAAACGGAATGGTGACGGGACTTGTAATGTATTTGGAGCAAAATCATATAAACCTAGCTCTTCTTTTATATAGTCAAACGAATCATTTACTGTTAACGTTGCTGATGTGAAAATAACACTCTTTTTCTCTGTTAAAAATTCATCCGCAAATCTTTCACCAATATGAACAGGCTGTCCATATAAAACGGTTGAATGAATGGTTCCCTTCGTTTCCGTCTCCATCCATGTCACATATGAATTTTTTTCTAAAATGAGTAATTGCAAAGATTGTGCCATCTTTCTCAACAACTCAATTAAATGCATAAATTCACCTGTAACAACATGCATCTCCCATTCTAATTTACTTTGCAATATATCAACTTGCTTCTCAAGTGTAGTCAATAATTTTCTTACATCGTATACAAAACGATTTGTTAACTCGGTAATGCTATCCCATAACTTACCTTTCTCTACTTCCGTGTTATATCGATAAATGAGTGGCATATTACTTATCCCTTGTTCCTGCTTTGTTTGTTTAAATATGAAAGCACGTAACATTTGGAATAGCTCATCCGCATCAAATTTCAATTCCTTCAAACTATGACTCACCATACGGAAAGTCGAACGAGAGGCTTGCTCTGATTTTTTCATCATTTTATATACTTTAGAAAGTACATCATCGGTTTCTAGCGTACCAAGACGAGATAAAACTAGCTGGAAATACATACAGGAGAACTGTTCACCTAACGTTCTACTCGCCGCTTCCTCAATATGATGAGCCTCATCAAAAATAATATGTTCACATGAAGCAAATAGCGGTTCTTCACTTGAAAAATCTTGAAATAATAACGCATGATTTGTAATAACGATATCTGCAAATAACGCTCTATTCTTTGCTCGTTGATAAAAACAACGGCTATACCAGTTGCTTTGCATCCCGCCCGGACTATGTACATCACTACAAATACGGTTCCAAAGTAACTTTCCGCCCTCAGGAATATTTAATTCATCCCGATCGCCCGTTTCCGTTTGCAATAACCACACTAAAATTTTTGCCTTTGTGAGCGCCATATCATAATTTTTCTCTTCCTCTTGCAAAGCATATTCAAATTTATGTAGACAAAGATAATGCTTTCTTCCTTTCAAAAGAGCTGCTTCAAATGAAAATGGCATTATTTTCTGTAATAATGGAATTTCTTTTTCTAGTATTTGTTGTTGCAGTTGCACAGTTTGGGTACTTATGATGACAGGTTCTTCTTTTTTCTTTGCAAAATAAATACTCGGAAGTAAATATGCAAGAGTCTTCCCTGTTCCTGTTCCTGCTTCAATTAATGAAAATCTAGAATCTCTTAGCGCTGTATATATTTCCTTCATCATAATCTGTTGGCTTTCTCTTTTTTCAAACTTTGGCATATTCAATTCAAGTTTCTCAACTGTCTTATGCAAGAAAGCATCAAATTTTAATGAACACGTTTCACTGAGGTTTAAAGAATAATTCCGTTTTCGAAGCGCAATGTTTCGATACACTTCATACCCCTCTGCCCCTTTTTTACCATGCATCATTTTATTTAAAATATTTTCAGAAAGTACATCCGCTATATCACTTTGAAAAACATCGCTCAATTCATAAAGCGATTGTAAGGTGACAAGTGGTAACTCTTCAATTTCATTTAAAAATTGTAAAAACAATTCCGCTGTTGCAAGAGCATCGCTATCCGCACGATGCGGTTGATCGTGCTCTAATTCATGTTGTTTAGCTAAATCACGTAATTTATAACTATCAGCCGTCGGCAAAAGAATTTGCGCCAACTCGACTGTATCAACTTTAGGACAATGTACTTCTGTATATCCAGCCTGCCTTAATTCTTCCGTTAAAAAATTCCAATCAAAGTGAACGTTATGTGCAACGAAAGCTGCACCTTGTAATAGCTCAACAACCATCGGGGCTACATCTTGAAATAACGGGGCTTGCTTAACCATACTTTCATCAATCCCTGTTAGTTCTGTAATAAATGGCGGAATCTCTCTCTTCGGATTAATAAAAGATGAAAAAATCTCTAATATCTCTCCATCTTCCACTACAACAGCTGCAATTTGGGTAATTTTATCCTTCCCATCCTTCCAGGAGTTCCCTGTCGTCTCTAAATCCACAACGACATAACGCTTACTCATATATGTAACACCTCAATTTCTTACCTATCAAACACAAAATTATATATTGTTACTATACCACGTTTTATCTCATCTTAATGAAAAGATGCACAAAAAAGCTATCTCCGTAATAGAGATAGCCTTCTTATTTATAATATCGTACCCGCTTTTTCAGCACCTAGCATTTCAATAATTTTATTCTCGTCATCTAATACTGCAATTTTCGGCTCTTGTTTATGAATATTTTCTTCTGCCACTAAACCGTAGCAAATAATAATAACTTTATCTCCAGGCTGTACAAGCCTTGCAGCTGCACCATTTAAACAAACAACACCGCTACCGCGTTCTCCCTTTATAACATATGTCTCTAAGCGAGCACCATTATTGTTATTTACAATTTGTACTTTTTCATTTTCTACAATATTTACTGCATCCATTAAATCTTCATCAATTGTAATACTACCTACATAATTTAAATTTGCTTCTGTTACTGTTGCACGGTGTAACTTCGCTCTCATCATTGTGCGAAACATAGATGCTCCCCCTTATTCAACCGTTAATGTTATATTGTCAATTAATCGTACATTCTCAAATTTAACTGCGATCGCTAAAATAATTCGTCCTTCAATTTCATCCATTTCTTGTAGTGAAGGATAAGCATATAAATCAGCATAATCTACAGTACCTTTCGTATACGTCTCAATATACTCTTTCACAAGAGTTGTAATGATTTCTGCATTACGTTCGCCTGCCTCAATTCTCTCCTTCGCTACACATAAACTGCGGTATAATTGAGGGGCCTCTTCACGCTCTTCTTGTGATAAATACACGTTACGAGAACTCTTCGCTAATCCGTCTTCTTCCCTTACAATATCTACTGGTACGATCGTAACCGGAATATTAAAATCAGCGACAAATCCTTCAATAACAGCAACTTGCTGCGCATCTTTCATACCGAAATAAGCACGCGTTGGTAATGTAATATTAAATAGTTTCATTAGTACAGTCGCAACACCAGCGAAATGACCAGGTCTTTGTTTGCCACATAATACATCGGTACGCTTCACAACTTCTACTGTTGTCGTTTGTTCTACTGGATACATTTCTTCTACGCTCGGATAAAATAAATAATCTACACCGTTTTCTTTTGCTACATTTTCATCTCTATCAATATCACGAGGGTATCGATCTAAATCTTCATTCGGTCCAAACTGTAGCGGATTAACAAACACGCTTAACACTACAATTTCATTTTCTTTTCTTGCCTGACGTAATAAAGTCGCATGACCTTCATGTAAATAACCCATCGTTGGGACAAAACCAATACTTTTTCCACTTGTACGCAGTTCGTTTGTAATTTGCTGCATCTCTTGCACTGTAGTTACGATTTTCATTATTGTTTTCCTCCGTATAACGCTAAGCACTCTTCCTCTTTCATTGTGAATGAATGTTTTTCTTCTGGAAATTGCCCTGTCTTTACTTCAGTAACGTATTGTGAAATCCCTCGCACAATCTCCTCTTGAACAGACGTATATTGCTTCACGAATTTCGGAACACGATTTACGCCGTATGAGATAAGATCATGATAAACAAGTACTTGCCCATCTACTTTCTTCCCTGCTCCAATCCCAATCGTCGGAATTGTTAATTGCTTCGAAATTAATTCCGCTAATTGCATTGGCACACATTCTAACACAAGCGCAATTGCACCAGCTTCCTCACATCTCTTCGCATCTTCTATTAATTTTTTTGCACTTTCAGCATCTTTTCCTTGTACTTTATACCCACCTAGTACTCCTACAGATTGAGGAGTTAAGCCTAAGTGCGCCACGACAGGAATTCCCGCGTTTGTCAAGTAATGAATCGTTGATACCACTTCCCCTGCACCTTCTACCTTCAGTGCATGAGCACCACTTTCTTGAACGATGCGGCGTGCATTCACCATCGTATCTTGCAGCGACACATGGTACGACATAAATGGCATATCAGTTACAATAAAAGTCTCTTTCGCTCCTCGGCGTACAGCTTTCGTATGATGAATCATATCCTCTACTGTTACAGGTACTGTTGAATCGTAGCCTAGCACAACCATCCCAAGGGAATCTCCAACTAGAATCATATCAACTTCAGCTTCTTCTGCTAACTTAGCAGATGGGTAATCATACGCCGTTAGCATTGTAATTGGCTCACCTTGCTCTTTCATTTTCAAAAAATCTGTTTTTGTTTTCAAAAACTACTCCTCCTTTATGCAGGAGAGAGGAGATGGCCGAAATCATATAAAAAACCCCTCTGGCCATAAAAGGGCAGAAGGGTTGTGTGTTAGTCGGCATTATTCATCCCTCTGTCCCAGTCCGTTATTGGATCAAGGCAGAATCCAAGTTATTATTTTTCGTATTGCTTCGAATGATGGTGCAGTTCGATCTGATACTGCCCACATTCGAACTAATTATAGCAAACTCCAAAAAGGAATTACTACATTTTTTTGAAAAAATAATTTTTATTTCCATTACGGTATGTGAAATTTTTATAACTAACGCACTTATAGAAAGGATAAACAGCTTTTTTACATGCATTGTATAACTCGTGAACTAATGATGCAGGTTAATTGAGGAAAGTACTTACAAAAGGAGAATTGCGAATGTCTATGAACAAATGGTTATTTCGATTCACCGGTCTACTTGTGATAATTGTAGGGATGATAACTTTTAGCTCCTTCCATGCATTTGCCTCAGTTAACGTCGTAACACAACCTATCGATTCAACGAAAGTAATTGAGGTCGAACTGAATGATGATTACTTTCATCCAAACGTCATCACGATTCCAATTGAAGAGTCAACAACATTGTTATTAAAAAACAAAGGTAAGAATGAACACACCTTTACAGTAAAAAAACTCGGCATTGACGTCGTAGTCGAGTCAGGAAAAGAAAAAAACATTACCGTAAAACCTAAAAATACTGGTACATATGAATTAATATGCCGGTACCATCTTCTTAAAGGAATGGAAGGCAAAGTAATAGTCAAATAAAAAGAAGTTCCAAAAAGGAACTTCTTTTACTTAATTTCGATATCCGCAGAATGAATGTGATGTACTTTCCCTTCATGGTCCTTCAGAAGTAATACACCATCCTCTGTAATTCCTTTTGCTACCCCTGTAATTGTCTCTCTCATCGTTCGAGCGGTAATTTCTTTCCCGATGCTCACAGCGTAACTTTCCCAAAGAATTTTAATGACAGAGAAACCATTTTGTAAATACTCTTCATATAATTTTTCTAGTTGTAAAAAGATTTGTTGCATAAGCTCTGCACGAACAATTGGCTTACCGGATTCAATCACTAAAGAAGTAGCAATATGCTGAATTTCCTCATCAAAATGTTCTTGCTTTTGATTCGCATTAATACCAATCCCCATAATAACAGCATTAATTTTATCAGGATCAGCCTGCATTTCTGTTAATATACCTACAGCCTTTTTCCCTTGAATTAAAATATCATTTGGCCATTTTATTCCTACATTTACACCCGTACACTTTTCAATTGCTTGTGCAACGCTAACAGCTGCTAACAAAGTAAGTTGTGGTGCATGATGAACTGGGATTGATGGACGTAAAATAATACTCATCCAAATTCCTGTTCCTTTTGGCGAATGCCATTTCCTGCTTAAACGCCCTCTGCCCGATGTTTGTTCTTCTGCCACAACAATCGTTCCTTCTTCTGCACCTTCATAAGCAAGTTTTGCTGCAATATGCTGCGTAGATTCAACAGACTCTTCAAAATATACCGTTCTACCAATATGTTTCGTTTGTAACCCTAACTGAATTTCATTAGCAGTTACTTTGTCTGGCTTACCCGCAATTCGATAACCTAATCGACGCACAGCTTCAAGTTCATATCCCTCATTCCGAAGGTCCTCCATATGTTTCCACACAGCGGTTCTTGAACAACCAAGTTTATCACTAATCGTTTGGCCAGATACAAACTCGCCATCCGCTTCTGAAAAAACTTGTAATAACTGCTTTCTTATAGTAGATTGCATTCTTGCAGCCACTCCCTTATACACTCTTTCTCATTAACTACGTTTCCTTGTACGATTGCTTCCTCAATGTTTTGAATCATTTCAGCAACCCACGGACCTGGCTTTTTATTTGCCCAGTTTAATAAATCATTCCCAGTCACATTCATTTCTTGTCGACTCTTGATTGGTAATGCTTCAAACAACGTTTGTACTCGTTTCACAGATGTATTGTCATAGCTTTCAATCATCGCCTCATATACTCTTTCTGCCATTTCAGCGATATGAATTCCCGTTTTATAAAGAAGGACTGTATCCCAATCCTTCTCCTTTCTCGTACGGATTGTTAATAAAACTGCGACAATATCTTTTATTTTTTTATTCGAAAACTTCCATTGACGTAAAAAGACAGATGGATGTTCTTCCCCGATACAATATAAGAAAAATGCCCATGCCTCAATGTCTGTTTCAAAAGAATCCCATTTATACTGCGTAGCTTTTACCAATCTCTCTTCTGACATTTGTAAATATGGCAGATGAGAGAACAGCTTCGTTTCTACTAATTCTTGCAAACCCTTCACACAATATGTGCCAGTTAACAGTTTCTCAAACTCCACTGTAATTCTCTCAATTGCTATATGTTCCAGCAAATGCCCATATGTTTCAATTGCTTGTTTCGTGTTATTTTCTAAAGAAAACCCTAACGTACTTACGAACCGAATACCACGCATCATTCGCAGGGCGTCTTCTTGAAAACGATCCGCAGCATTTCCAACTGTCACAATCTCACTCTTTTGAATCGCTTCCTGTCCAGCAAATAAATCAACCATTTCGCCTTCTTCTGTCATAGCAATTGCATTCATTGTGAAATCACGACGTTTCAAATCCTCTTCTAATGAACGAACAAACTGAACACTGCTAGGTCTTCGAAAATCTTCATATTCGCTCTCTGTTCGAAAAGTGGTTACCTCATAAGGTTCACCATTTTCTACTACAATTACAGTTCCATGCTCAAGACCAACAGGAACATGTCTTGGAAATATAGCCATCACCTCTTCTGGTAAAGCAGATGTCGCAATATCAATATCTCCAATCGGCCTATCGATAATAAGATCTCGTACGCTTCCACCGACAAAGTAGGCATCATGTCCTTGTTGCTTTAAAGTCTCAATAATAGAACTAGCTTTTTTAAATCTTTCCATTTTTGTCATCCCTTAGTACATCATAGTAAATCGTTTCATATTGTGAGACGATTTTTTCAGAGCGGAACTGCTCGTAAACACTTGCTCTTGCTCGCTCTCCCATATTACGGTGAAGTTCTTCATCCTTTAATAGCTGAATGGCTTGATTGGCCACTCCTGTTGGATCACCAACTTCACATAAATATCCTGTTTCGCCATGTTGAATGACTTCTGGAATACCCCCAACCCTTGTTCCGATACAAGGTACACCACACGCCATCGCTTCTAATAAAACAAGACCAAAACTCTCCTTCTCTGATAAAAGCAACATTAAATCACTCATCGCAAGTAGCTCTGCAACATTATCTTGCTTCCCTAAGAATAAGACGCGATCTTCAATATGTAGATTTTTCACTAACTGTAAAATCGTGCAAAATTCTGGTCCATCTCCAACAAGAAGCAACTTTGCATCTACTTCTGTAACAATTTTAGCAAATGCTTGCACTACATCTTGGACACGTTTCACTTTACGGAAATTTGAAATATGAATGAGTATCTTTTCACTCTCACTTATACCGTATTCTTTCTTTAATTGAGTCATATCACGCTTGAAATATACACGTTCGTCTATAAAATTATATACTGTTTGAATATCTTTATTTGGTTTGACAAGCTCATGCGTTTCGTTAATTAATGAATGCGAGACAGCCGTCACAACATCGGATTGCTCAATACCAAAACGAATTAAATTATTTAACGAAGGGTCGGAACCTAACACAGTAATATCTGTTCCATGCAAGGTTGTAACAATTTTAATACGTTCTCCAATCATTTGTTTCGCTAAATAAGCACAAATGGCATGTGGTATTGCGTAATGCACATGTAAAATGTCTAGGTTTTCTCTTTGTGCAACCTCTGCCATTTTACTCGCTAATGCTAAATCGTATGGTGGATATTGAAATACAGAGTATTGATTTACCGTCACTTCATGAAAATAAATGTTTGGATACACTTTATTTAACCGGAATGGTAAACCCGATGTAATAAAATGAATTTCATGCCCACGTTCCGCTAATTGCTTTCCTAATTCTGTTCCAACAACTCCAGAACCACCTACAGAAGGATAACATGTAATACCTATTTTCAATTTCATTTACATCCCCCTATTAAATCAGCATGTAATAAAACCGGTTTCTTACTCATAAATCCTTCGGCATATAAGACTCCAACTTCTTTTCCAAACATTTTCTCACGAGCGACTACAGTTTCAACGTAACCTTCTGTTAACGGCGTTTTCACACCATCACTCCCTGTTGAAAACTGACTTTCATACGCTTCTAATGCTTCCACCTTTATCGATACGTACTCACTTATATCTATACAGAAATTCGGTTTATGAAAACCATTAATCATATAATGATAAAAAGACTCCACACGATGTGGTGGAACCTCTGGCATATATTTACGAATTCCCGCTGAAAAAATAGCTTCTTCCACAAGTTTTGCACAATTTGCATGATCTGGATGACGATCTTCATAATACGGCGCAAAAACTAGTTTTGGTTTATATGTACGAATCACCTTTACAATTTCACGTATATATTCTTCTTTCATATATAAACCACGGTCTGGCATCGCTAAATTTAGTCTCGTTTTTACTCCCATTATACGAGCCGCCGCCTTAGCTTCTTCTTTTCTTAACTCTATCGTTCCATTAGAAGAAAGATCAGCTTCTGTTAAATCACAAATACCTACTTCATACCCTTGCTTCGTATATTTAGCAATGGTACCAGCCATGCCGATTTCAACATCATCGGCATGAGCACCAAACGCTAATATATGTAATCCACTCATAATTGTTCCCCTCATTTTCTAAACTTGCGGTAATCTAAATCTCCTCGCTCTAATGCGTGCATTAACATTTCAGCACTTGCCATATTTGTTGCAAGTGGAATCGCATATACATCACATAAACGAAGTAATGCATTTACATCTGGTTCATGCGGCTGAGCAGTTAGTGGATCTCGGAAAAAAATCACCATATCCATATCGTTTTTTGCAATCATGGCACCAATTTCCTGATCGCCACCAAGAGGACCCGATTGATATCTTGTTACAACTAAACCAGTTGCCTCCATAATACGAAGTCCTGTCGTTCCTGTTGCAAATAATTCATGTTTTTCAAAAATTGGTTTATATGCGTATGCAAACGAAACCATGTCATTTTTCTTTTTGTCATGTGCGATTAAGGCAATTTTCATCCGTTGTCTCCCCTTTAGTCGATAATGTTTTCTAAACCGTACACAAGATGATCTAGATTCATTACTGTCTCAATTGATAGTTTTACACCAGACATAAATGATGCACGATTGAATGAATCATGGCGAACCGTTAACATTTGTCCATCTCCACCAAACATTACTTCTTGGTGTGCGATAAGTCCTGGTAAACGTACACTATGAATGTGAATGCCGTCTACATTTGCACCACGAGCACCTTCTAGTTGTTCTACTTCATTCGGATGACCTTGCTGCTTTGATTCACGATTTTGACGAATTAATTCTACTGTTTTTACCGCTGTACCAGATGGCGCATCTAACTTTTGATCATGATGCAATTCAATTACTTCAACATCTTGGAAATACTTCGCTGCCATTTGTGAGAATTTCATCATAAGAACTGCACCAATTGCAAAGTTTGGCGCGATAATTGTTCCTACTGCTTTTTCTTTTGCAGTCTCTGTTAATTGTTTTAGTTCTTCTTCTGTAAATCCAGTTGTACCAATAACAGAACGAAGTCCACGCTCAACTGCTAGTGTAACGTGTTGTTTCCCAACTTCTGGCGTTGTTAAATCTAACAACACATCAGCTTCTACTTCTTCTAAACAAGTATGTAAATCTGCGTAAACAGGTGCATTTAGCGCTGGCATGCCTGGTAAATCAGAAATTTTCTCTCCGCCATGCTTATAATCTACTGCTGCTACTAAATTAAAATGTTCCGTTCTTTCCATAAGAAGGACTGCTTCATGTCCCATACGTCCTCTTGGTCCAGCGATAATTACTTTAATTTCTTTCATTATTCTTTCTCTCCCTCATCAATACGTGTCCAGCGATCTTTATCGCGAGTATTAAATTTATTCATTACAATGTTATGTGCTGTTTCTAAATCAATATTTAAACTATTTGCCATACAAATCATAACAAATAATACATCTCCAAGCTCTTCTTCAATACTACGTTCTGTTTCAGTTGTTTTCTTCGGTTTCTCACCATAATAATGATTAACCTCTCTTGCAAGCTCTCCCATTTCTTCCGTTAAACGAGCCATCATTGCAAGTGGACTGAAATAACCTTCTTTAAACTGACCAATATACGCATCTACTTCTTTCTGCATATCCTTCATCGTTTTTGCTTCCATACAATTCACCTCTAATCCTTCCTCTTTCATGTTAGCCAATTCATCGCGATTTGACAAATATTATTCCCCGCCAAACACCTATTTGCGACCCTTTTTTGGATAGACTATAATAAAGTGAAACTTTCTTTTGCGTTTTTTGCAAAAGATTAGTTGAACCAATCGGGTTTTTACAGCCTTCACTATTTTTACTAACAACTAGAAACTACTTATCATTATGTTTTACCGTATCAGCGGAGCAATGCAATTTACATAATTAGGGGGATTTCTATATGACATCAAATTTGAAGATTCGAAATATCATTTTCATTTTAATCGGTTCCGCTATTTTTTCTTTCGGTATTGTGAATATCAATATTGAAAATCACCTTGCAGAAGGTGGATTTACCGGTATTACACTATTATTGTATTTTCTATTTAAGTTTGATCCTTCTTATTCAAACTTAATTTTAAATATCCCTATATTTTTTATTGGTTGGAAGTTACTTGGAAGAACGACATTTATCTATACACTAATTGGCACATTCAGCGTATCTTTATTTCTATGGATTTTTCAACGTTATGACGTTCTTAACTTACATTTAAACTTACAAAATGATATGACACTCGCGGCTTTATTCGCCGGGGCATTTATCGGTATCGGTCTTGGCATAATATTTAAATATGGCGGGACTACTGGCGGTGTAGATATTATCGCGAGACTCGCTCATAAATATGTTGGCTGGAGTATGGGGAAAACGATGTTTATGTTTGATGCTATCGTCATTATCGTCTCTATTCTTACCTATTTATCATACCGCGAAGGCATGTATACGTTAGTTGCTGTTTTTATCGGGGCGAAAGTCATTGATTTTATGCAAGAAGGAGCCTATGCAGCGAAAGGAGCAACTATTATCTCAGATAAAAACAATGAAATTGCTGCCAAAATTTTATCTGATATGGAGCGCGGAGCAACCTTTTTAAAAGCTGTTGGATCGTATACGAAAGTAGAACGGAACGTATTGTATTGTGTTGTCGCTAAAAATGAAATCGTGAAATTAAAAAATATTATTACTTCTGTAGATCCTCATGCCTTCGTTGCTGTAAGTGACGTACATGATGTAGTTGGTGAAGGTTTTACATTAGATGAAAATAAAAATCCGTTACATACATAAACCGAACTAGAAAAGCTCTTTAGCTTTTCTAGTTTTTTATTACATATTTTTTAAGCTCTTCTAAATCCTCATAAATAAGCTCCAATAAACTCCGATTATAAAAAATGGAAGCCGGATGAAAGGTCGGGAAAATATGATATTCTTCCTCTGACCATGTAAACGCTGCACTTTGCATATCCTTTAATTTTTGAATGGGCTGTTTTAATAATTGTCCGTGAACATCAGTTATTTTTTTATTTTTTCCTGTTAAACGTTGAAGGCCTATATTTCCAAGTGTGACGATAAGCTTTGGATTTATTTTCTCCAGTTCATAATCTAATAAAGGCGCATGGGCGAGTATTTCTCCTTGATTTGGCGTTCTATTATACTTTTTCTGTACAATCTCACCATTTCGTTCTTTTTTCTCTCTCCACTTATACGGTCTACTCCGAACAGCGCTCGTAATATATACTTCTTCCCTTGTAACATCAATCCGTTCTAAAAAACCCATTAATTGTTTTCCCGCTCTCCCGCTAAACGGAATTCCATTATGAATTTCTGTTTCACCAGGCGCTTCTCCTAGCAACATAAACTTTGGATTTTCAGGACCTTGTCCACTTAAAAAGCCTTCTAGCTGATAAGGAGCACTACGTTCTTTCACTTGTTTTACTAAATGACTTGGATATTTCATTCCCCCACCGCCTTTCCGCATTACTTCTATTATTTCTATTTGCAATACATTATATAATTCAATCCACAATACAAAAAAGACTATCAAATGATAGTCTTTAGTCGTCGCTACGCTGCATGCCAGTATACATTAATACGAGACGTAATAATTCAAATACCGCTACAGCTGCAGCTGCTACATATGTTAATGCCGCCGCATTTAATACTTTACGAGCTTGCCCATATTCATCTGTTGATACGATACCTAACGCTTCAATTTGTTGCATTGCACGCTTTGATGCATCAAACTCAACTGGTAATGTAACGAGTTGGAACACAACACCTGCTGCCATTAAAATAATTCCTAATAACAATAGTTTTGACATTGTCGCAAATATACCAATCATAATAAATACCCATGATATATTCGATCCAAAATTTGCCACAGGAACTAACGAATGACGAATACGCATAAAGTTATAATCTTGTGCATCTTGAATTGCGTGTCCTACTTCGTGTGCTGCAACTGCTGTACCAGCAACTGAATGACCGTAATAGTTATCTGTTGATAATCGAACTGTTTTGGCAGTTGGATCATAATGGTCTGATAAATGACCTGGTGTTTCTTCTACAGCTACGTTGTATAATCCATTTTCATCTAAAATTTTTCGAGCCACTTCCGCTCCTGTCATACCTGATGTTGAATAAACTTGTGAATACTTGCTATAGGCACTACGTACTTTCGACTGTGCATACAACGGTATGATCATTATGATCGCGAAGTAAATTAAATAAAACATCATGAACCTCCATTGAAGTTTTAATTATAGTACTTCTCATTCTATTTTCTTCTGCCATCATTGTCAATGAATAAACCTTACAATCCTTATCTTTATTTATTACATTATCTATTCTTAGAGTGCACATTACTTTTTCTTTTTTCTCTCTCTCCTTTATACTTTCTCCATCCAACATAAGTTAATGTGAAGAGAATAAGACCTCCAGTAATTGTCATAAACCAAATGAGAGAGGGTGCAATTTCATCTTTTTTTACTGTGTGAAATATTTTTTGTAAATCCCCTTTAATGATTCCTACTTGCATTTGTCCACCTTTTGTTTTTAACATAACGTTACGAAATTCATCTAAATAAGATAAATGGGCGTTTACACGTTGCACTTCATTTTCTGGCAAGGCAATCATTAAGCTTGGATAAATAATATTGAATTCATGTAAAAATGTATTTAATGTTTGTTGAAACTGTCCCGTATCTTCTTTTGACATCGCTTTTTCCATTTGAGAAAAGGCATCCATTATTTTTCCTTCTCTTTCCATCCAAAGCGGTTGATACTTTGATACTTGTGCATCAACAGCAAGCTGCAGGGCTAACACATTATCAATTTTAACTTGTTTACTTGCAGATTCTTCCGCGAGAGATTGTTTCGCCCTGTCATAAGCTAACGAAATAACTCTAACTTGATCTGGCGTCACCTCTTGCTTCTTTTCATTCCCCTTTATGACAAACTGATCCGAGAAATGTTGTAATACTTGTACTGCTTTTTCATCTTCATTACGCTTCACTAATTGTAATGAGTCATCTAACAACCCCGTTAGTTCACTCCACTCTTCAGCATATATACGTAACGGAAACATTATAATTAGAAATGCTATCAATCCAATTAATGTTCTCTTCATCACGGTCCCCCCTATAACTACTAGTACAAAATATGTTAATTGGGACAAGAATAGAACAGAACTGGACCGAAAAATATATTACCGTTTTACAAACAAAAAAATTCTCTTTAAACAGAGAATTTTTCCTTTGAAATCTTTTTCTTTTTTACGAAATATCTATACAAGCTATAAGAAATTATGCTACCGAATAAAATAAATAATAAAATAGCACACGCAGCATGCATAAAGAATTCTTCTGGTAACATTAATATAATCGGATCCGTTTCAATATCGAACATCCAATAATCATTACTAAATAACAGCTTATGAAATAATACAAAACTCTTTTCAAAATTAATAGCGATCGGTAACATAAGCGCGATCGGAAAGATAATTGTTAAAATTGATCCGTGTAGTAAAAACTTTTCATTTTTCTTTTTTAATAAATACATGCCACCTACTATTGCAATCATAATTGTCGCATACATCACATATTGAATTTTCACTAAAATATTTTTAACATCTACAAAATGAATACGGCCATTTGTAGACATATCTAATGTAGGCAACTGTAATGCTCCGTCATAAAACGGAGATAAATATGTGATAAGCACATCATAATTTCTTTTAATATCAGCCTTCGTCATATCCGCTAAGTCTGGAATGTTTAAAAAATCAATTTCAAAATAATATAGCCATTTTCCGTATACAACCGCCGTTGTTGCGAGTGCAAATATAGAAAATGCTATGCTATATGAAACAACTATCGTAATCAATCGATCCAATATTTTTGTACCACTCTTATTCTTCTTCATTTTCTCCCCCTAAATGTTCATAAAGAAAACTGTTTTCGGTTCTCACGTAAGCAATAATAATATGTAACACAAAGCACTGCGATACTTAACCAGAACGTAAAATAACCAATTTCTCCTACAAACAAATGCATAATTCCATACCTCGGCATTTGCCAAAATAAATAATCAATTGCATCATTATGTAATGTCCATATAGCCGCTACCGCAAAGTGCCATTTTTTTATACGGTAAAACGGCGCATATAGCACTGCTTGTACTGCCATCGCAAAATGCGAAAGCATTAACATATATCCGATAAGACCAATAGGACCTTTGACATAGATCATAATTGCATTTACAACAACAGCCCATATACCATATTTTATTAACGTAACAATCGCTAGCGCCTCTATTAATCCCCAATTTCTCTTTATTAAAAAAGCAATTAAAACAAAGACAAAAAAGAGACTCGCCATCGGGCTATCGGGTACAAACGACCAAAATATAGGTGAAGTTTCTTTTAATTGATTTCCATACCATATAAATCCGTATATCGTACCTAATATGTTAACGACTAATAAAAATAATAATACAGGGCGTTGTCTTAACATTGCATACAAGTAAACCAAGCTGTATGTCCAACACCTTTCAAACAAAGTCATTCTTTTCTTAAACTCTACTCTATTATATAGTAAACCTTCTTTCATCAAAATAAAAAGCTGACTACACTTTTCTTTGTAGTCAGCTTTTTATTATTTTTTATTATACTTTGCAACGAATTCCGAAAGCTTCTTCAGTTCCTCATCTGTACCTTTAAATATTCCTTTAGGCATTGAACCTTTTCCGTCTTTCGCAATTTTAGCAATTTCTTCTGGCTTTAAAGTTAAGTTTTGCAGTGCCGGTGCTGCTGCCCCGCCTTGTAAATTGTCACCATGACATGTTAAACAAGTATTTTTTTGCATTAATTTATAGCCATCATCATTTTTATCAACTGGTGCTGTTTTTACAATTGCTCCTTGTTTTTTTGCAGCTTCCCAGTCGTGGTGTGCTACAGATTCCCAAGTTAAAAAGATAATTGATGCAATTGCTAAAAGCATAAATCCAGTTGCTACAGGACGCTTCAATGGACGTCTTTCTGGGCCTCGATCAAGAAATGGAGCTAACAGTAATGCGCCAAACGCAATCCCTGGCATAATAAACGCTCCAATTACGGTAAATGAGCCAGAAGCATAAGAATACTTTAATAACTGATACAAGAATAAGAAATACCAATCTGGAAGTGGTATATATCCGGCATCAGTTGGATCCGCCATTCTCTCAAGCGGTGACGGATGCGCCACTGTTAAACATAAATAACCGATTAAAAAAACTGCACCAACCATCCATTCTTTTAACAAGAAGTTTGGCCAAAATGCTTCTGTTTTCCCTGGGTATTCAGAATAGTCTTTTGGAATATTTGGTTTCCGAGCTACCGGTACCCGAGAATCTCCTACAAACTTCATCCCTTTGCCGCGATGCATAATCTCCCTCCTTTAGTTCTTTCCCCTTTAATTTAGCAATCTCTTATAGCGGACCGGAAATACCTTGTTTGCGAATCATGATGAAGTGGAAGGCCATTAAACCTAGAAGTGCTGCTGGTAAGAAGAAGACGTGAATAGCAAAGAAGCGAGTTAATGTTTGAGCGCCAACAATTTCGGAATGACCAGCGAGTAATGTTTTAATATAAGGACCAATAAGCGGCGTTTGCTCTGCAATTTGAATCCCTACTTTCGTAGCAAATAACGCTTTCATATCCCACGGTAATAAATATCCGGTAAAACCAAGACCTAACATAACAAAGAAAATAAGAACACCAACAATCCAGTTTAGCTCACGAGGCTTTTTATATGCACCCTGGAAGAAAACTCTAAGTGTATGTAAAAACATCATTACAATTACGAGACTAGCACCCCAGTGGTGCATACCACGAACGATTTGTCCGTACGCAACTTCATTTTGTAAATAATAAACCGATTCCCAAGCATTTTTAATATCAGGCACATAATACATCGTTAAAAACATTCCAGACAAAATTTGAATTACAGTAACGAAAAAGGTAAGTCCGCCAAAGCAGTAGACGAATGCAGAAAAGTGATGCGCCGGGTTAACATGCTCAGGTACTTCATGATCGGCGATATCACGCCATATTGGTGTAATATCTAACCTTTCATCTACCCAATCATAAATTTTATTTAACATCTACTTTGCACCCCCTTTTGGCTTCGCTTTTCCTAGATACAGTGTTCCATCTTTCACTTTAGATTCATAAATATCAAGCGGAGCAAGGGGCGGCGTGCCTTTAACGTTCATCCCGTCTTTTGTGTAACGGCCCCCATGACATGGACAAAAGAATTGATTTGGATGTGCTTTGTCCGAATTCCAGTTAACTGTACACCCTAAATGTTTACATACTGGAGAGAACGCAACAATGTCTCCGCTTTCATCTTTATGAACCCAAGCTGATTTTGGCTCTTCGGACTTGTACCAACCATCAACCTGCTTTACCTTAAAGTCGAAACGTTTCGGCTCTGTTGTAATGTCTTTTACTTGTGCAACAGCAACCATATCCGTTCCCGCCTCTTTTCTTAACACCGGATCAAGCGCAAATCGCGTCATCGGCATTAAAATACCCGCTGCCATAAAGCCTCCTACCCCTGTAAGGGTGTAATTTAAAAACTGTCTTCTTGACACACGATGTTCTTTCTCGCTCACGAAAATTTCCCCCCTCTATCAGAAATTGTCCCCTCGTGATAAATTATATAAAAAATAAAAACTAGGACACTATCATGATATAATACGCTCATGCACAGGTCAATATCATACTACTCATAATAATAAGAACTTTCTGTTTATTATTACTTTCCCCATTTTTCTTCTAACATCACCATTATATTTTTTATATGTGCATGAATAACTTCTCTTTTCGCTTGATCACTAAATTGTTCTAACGCTAATGAAGGAAACCAAAATAAATCTCCCTGCAATTCTTGCATATCTTCTTTCCATGAAAAATCACTTGTAACATAAGCAATATGCTTAAAACCTTGCTCTTGTAAATGATTTGTCCATTCTTGCAAACGACCTTTTTCGTTTTTTTGACTTTCTACTAAATACGTAAATGCAGGTAGTAAAAGCACTCTTCCTTTATATTCTCTTTCCAGCTCCATACTTAGCAATTCGATAAATTCGCCTTGTTCTACTACCGTTTTCATTTCTTTTGCTGCTGAAATTGATAAAAGTGGTATAACACCTGTATCTACATACTCTCTTGCTTGCTCAAACTGTTCTACATCTTTTACAATCCATTTCAAATTACTTCCCTCCTCCCTTTGCAAATGACAGAACTTTCACTTTATATATATTAAACCATACTAAAAGAGGTAAAAAAAGAAAAACTACCTATATTAAGGTAGTTTTTCTTAAAAAGTCTGAAATTTGTAAAATTTTACGAATCCAAATGAATTCTACAACATCTTTAACTCCGCTGTTAACTTATGAAACGCTTCCTTATCTTGCTTATCTAGCGCTTCATCAATTTGTTTCAAAAGACGTTCTCTTCTAAAAGAAAATACACTTTCTTCTAAAAATCTTTCTGCAAGTAAACGATCTTTTTCATTTACTTCAATATGCTTTGGTAAATACGGGTTTTCTTCTAATACAGCTACATAATTGGCATTTTGAAACGATGATTTAAAATTGAGTTGAATATAAATATCCTCATCTCGATTTAAACGAATATCATGAAACGATTTTTCAGCATCTGTTGTCATAACATTTTGTTTAAAAAAGTGAAACGGTGTATCTTTTACACAATTCGCGGACATCACTAAGCCACGCGGACAATATTTTGCATGCTCTACGAAGTGGACTTTATGCATCAATTGGTCGTGACTCATTAAATAATTCAAAATCCATACACATTCACGCTGTTTCAGTTGGTAATTATTCAAAAACCATTTTACAAAATCCTTCTTCTCGTTTACAGAAACAGGGGTATTCATAGCAATTAAGTCCCTCCTCTGTCTTTCTCTTTTCTTTTTAGATTCAAGAAGCGGCATTCAGTTTCCTTCCAACTTATGAAAAATCCTCTAAATTATATAACAATTCTTCAATATGAATTTGTGTCGGGTCTAGTTGTATTAACTGAGTAAATACTTCTTTCGCCTCTTTTCGCATACCTTCTTCCAATAAGAAATAACCGTACTCTTCCAAGAAGTCTGGATGATTCTTAAAAGAAGTATATGCACTTTCATAGTGTTTTAATGCATCCGAATACATTTCTAATTGTTTTTTTGCAAACGCAAGATCCCAAAGTAGTTGTGTATCTGGTTCTCCGCTATCAATTGCACGCTCTACAACAGCAATTAGCTCTTCATACTTTTCTTGTTCCTTTAAGATATACGCATATTTTAATGTTGCACCTAAATGTCCTGGATCTAACTCAAGCGCTTTTTGAAGTACTTCCTCTGCTTCCGCTATTTTTCCTAATTTCGCCGCAATGTTCGCTAATTCTACATAAAATGGTACAGAAAGCTCATCTACTTTAATTCCTTCATGAAGTGTTTCATAGCTTTCTTGAAGCATTCCTTCTTTTTCATAGCTTTTCGCTAAATACATGTAAAGAGATGCATACTCAGGATCTAATTCTTTTAGCTCTTGCCAAGCACCAATTGCTCGTTGATATTCTTCACCTTGATATAACGTAAAGGCATATCCAAATAATGAGTGAATATCTTTTTGTTCCTCTAAACCTGCTTCGTAATAAGAAATCGCTTCTTCCCAATTTCCAATCGCACTTAACGTTTCTCCGAGGCGAAGTGCAATGACAACACCACCCATTACTTTATGTTCCGCTAATAGCGACTCATAATGAGTAATTGCCTTTTGTTCTTCCCCTTTACTACTATATAATTCTGCTAATCCAAACGTAATAACAGGCTCGTCAGGCATCATTTCTTTCGCCTTTAATAGTTTTTGTTCTGCTACATCATCGAATCCTTGCATTTGGAATAAATCCGCAACAAGTAATAACGATTGAACATATAAATCATCATTTTCCGGAATATCATGAAGTACTTCAATCGCTTCATCTTCTTTATCTAGATCAATATATAATTCTGCTAAAAATACAGTGAATTCACTTTCTTCCGGATACAATAAACGTAAATCTTCTGTAATAGCTAACGCTTCATCTGTAAATCCAAGTGTATGATAATAGCGAGCGATATCATACTTCTCTTCATCATTCGCAATTTTTAATTGTTCTTTTAATAATTGTAATCCTTTTTCCGCTTCACCATTTTCAATATATGAAACAGCTTGTTCAAACTTTTGCATAAACGTCTCCTTTAATTATAAAGAATATTCTTTTCTGTTCATTTCACCCGCTATTTGCAGGCAGCCCGATTGATGCAGGCTAATAATCAATGAAGGATGAATAGCCCCCACTGATTAAAGTTTCACTTTATCATAAGCAACTAGGTGTAACAACGCTACCTTTAGAAAGAGCATACTTGTACTTTCACTCATAACGATTCGAATATGACACCGATACCGCATTACTACTTTCTATTGTACCGTTTTCTTTCATTACCGTGCAAATAACTTCCCTTATAAATTATTGGCCCGCGCGAACCCTTTACAGTTCTTCTTTATTTAAATAAAAAAGACTCCTATATTAGGAGCCTTTACAAACTCTTAAGAGTATGTTTCTTCTTTCTTTACTTGCTCGTTTACAATCTCTTTCAATAGTTCTATAATTTCATCATTTTCTTCTTTCAAACCGACAGTAATACGAATACCATCCTGTATACCAAATGCAGCACCAGAACGAACAATATAGCCTTTCTTCATTAATCGTTCGAAAGCCTCATTACCAGGAATACCAAGTTTTAAGAAAATGAAATTTGTTTGAGATGGATAATAGAATACGTTATATTCCTTACAAAACGCGTAATATTGATTTAATCCTTCTTCATTCTTTTTCACACATTCTTGTAAAAATGTTTGATCTTCTAATGCAGCAAGTGCTACAGATTGCGCTACAGTCGATGTATTAAATGGTAACCTCGCTACTTCTAGCTGCCCGATTAACTTCTCATTACCAACCGCATATCCAATACGGAAAGCAGCTAAACCATATGCTTTTGAAAACGTGCGTAAAACCATAAGGTTTTCATACTTTTCAAGAAGTGGTACTGTTTGCGGATAGTCTTCTGCTCCCGCATATTCATAGTATGCTTCGTCCATAATAACGAGCGCTGACTTAGGAACTGATTCTAAAAATGAAAGTAAGTTTTGTTTCTCTACATATGTACCTGTTGGATTATTCGGGTTACAAATCCATACAATCTTCGTTTTATCATCTACTTGCTGTAACATCGCATCTAAATCGTGAATGCCATCTTTAAGTGGTACTTCACGAACTTCTGCTCCTTCAATAACAGCATGGTGATGGTATTGCGAGAATGTTGGATTCGCCATTACAACATTTGTTCCTTCGTGTAGTAATGCACGGCTAATCATTTGAATGACTTCATCTAATCCACTACCAAATAACAGTTGTTCGGCCTTAACACCTAACTGCTCTGCTACTTTTGTTCGAAGTTCAAAGGCATACCCATCTGGATAAAGAGCGTATTGACTCGCTAAAGAAGTTAATGCTTCTGTTACACGTGCTGAGCAACCGAATGGATTTTCGTTCGATGCTAATTTCACAATTTTTGATAACCCATATTCCCTTTTTACTTCTTCAATATTTTTTCCAGGTACATATGCTCTCAAAGTTAACAATTGCTCTTTCACTCTCATTTTTCTTCCCCCAGTCATTTTATTCAATTCGATTACGAGACGGTTGTCATCCCTCACTGTAATCGTTTATCTTAACCGCCACTATTACGAGAATACCTCTAACACTTCTTAAGCCATATCCTTTTGAAATGCCTCTAACGCAATATGAACAGTCTCATCTGGAATAGATACGACATTCACTACCCCATATTCCTGCATTAACACCATATGAATTGCTCCAGCATTCGCTTTCTTATCTTGTTTCATCAATTGAACGAGGCGCTCTACATTCAAATCACTTGGCATTTTGGGATAGCCGTACTTTATGAACCACTGCTTCATCTCTTCATAAGAAAGATCAACATTGTACACTTGCTCACTTAAAAACAAAGCAAATAACATTCCAACCGCTACTCCGTCACCGTGAGTAATGTTTCCATATCCTAGTTCTTTTTCAAGAGCATGGCCTAACGTATGTCCAAAGTTCAAATGAGCACGTACACCTTTTTCTGTTTCATCTTGCGATACAATGTTTGCCTTTACAGGAATCGCCTTCGTTAATATATGGATTAATTTCTCATCACGAAGATCTGATAATGTTTGCACTTCTTCTTTCAGCCAATGATACAGCTTTACATCACCAATAAGAGCATGTTTTATCACTTCTGCATAACCTGAACGCCACTCTTTTTCAGGGAGAGACTGTAAAAATGGCGTATGATATACAACTGCTTCTGGTTGATGGAATGCACCTATCATATTTTTACCTAACGGGTGATTAATTGCTACTTTCCCACCTACTGCGCTATCGTGAGCTAATAAAGTCGTTGGAACTTGAACGAAGCGAATTCCACGCATAAACGACGCGGCAACAAAACCAGCTAAATCTCCAATCATCCCGCCTCCAAGTGCGATAATTAAAGAATTTCTATCTAATTTATTTTCAAGAGCTGACGTATGAGCCGCATAGAAATTTTCAAAAGACTTCTCTTTTTCACCACTCGGTACAACGAATGAAAATACGTTTTGCTCTATTTGCAACGCATCTATAACTTTCTGTAAGTGTAAAGACGCAACAGCTTCATCTGAAATGATCATAATGTTTGATACAGATGGCTGCATGTTTTGAACGATTGTTGTCAAATGTGACAACGATTCTTTTCCTACATGTACATCATATTCTTTTGATTTTGTTTGAATATGTATGTTTCCCATTAAAATCCCCTCGCATATTCATTATGTTTCTCAATATTTTCACGAATAAGGTCGATACGATCTAATCCGAATTGTTCTATTAAAGCTGTTGCTAATTCCCAAGCTACAACCGCTTCTGCAACGACACTAGCCGCTGGAACAGCACAACTATCTGAACGTTCAATGCTTGCTGTAAAAGGCTCTTTCGTATCAATATCGATACTTTGAAGAGGTTTATATAGTGTGGGTATCGGTTTCATCACACCGCGCACAACAATCGGCATTCCAGTCGTCATTCCGCCTTCTAAACCACCTGCGTTATTTGTTCTTCGTGTATATCCATTCTCTTCATTCCAAAGAATCTCATCATGAACCTCGCTACCTGGTCTATGTGCTGCCTCAAAACCAATTCCAATCTCGACACCTTTAAAAGCATTAATGCTCATAATTGCAGCCGCTAATTTTGCATCTAGTTTTCGATCATAATGTACATAGCTACCGACCCCAATTGGCATTCCTTCCACAATTACTTCAACGATGCCACCGATGGAATCACCATTTGATTTCGCATCATCAATTGCTTTTATCATTTGATTACCAGCTTCTTCATCTAAACAACGTACGGGTGATGCTTCTGTAATGCTTTTTAATTCTTCAATTGAACGATACGTAGTCTCCTTAGCCTCAACGCCGCCAATTTCAATTACATGGCCCGCTACTGTAATACCAAGTTCCGCTAACACTTTTTTAGCAACCGCACCAGCAGCAACACGCACTGTCGTTTCGCGAGCTGAAGAACGTTCCAGTACATTTCTCATATCTCTATGACCATATTTAATCGCACCATTTAAATCAGCATGTCCAGGTCTTGGTTTTGTTACTTTCCTTTTCATTTCTTTTTCTTCTTGTTCCGTTAACGGCTCTGCACCCATAATTTTTGTCCAATGTGCAAAATCACGGTTTTCAACAACAAGTGCAATTGGAGAACCTAATGTCTCTCCATGTCTAACACCACTTACAATTTGCACTTGATCTGTTTCAATTTGCATGCGTCTACCACGCCCATATCCCTTTTGCCTTCTAGCTAACTCTTCATTTATATCAGCCGCAACTATTGGTAGACCTGCTGGTACACCTTCTATAATCGTTGTAAGTTGTGGACCATGAGATTCACCAGCTGTAATATATCGCATACGTTATTCCTCTTTTCGTATATGTATTTATCTCGCTATATTAAGCAAAAATTTTATCTTTCATTACTCTAAAAATATGAAAGAGTTATTAATACATCAGCCATTCGCTTATTCTCCGATAGGCCTTTACTTTACATATCAATATATCATAACAGCTCTAACTTCGTAACTAATAGAAATAAAAAAAGTGCAAGAAGAATACCCCTATTCTCCTTGCACTTTCTACTATTATCACAGTAATTAAAGCGTTTACAAATTATTTCAAAATAATTAGTAAATCCATTCATTCATTAATTTTGAGTAGTCAACTAATTCTTCTTCTTTAAAGAAAATAGCAATCTCGCGCTCTGCACTTTCTAACGAATCAGAACCATGGATAATGTTTTTCGCAACAGTTACACCGAAATCTCCACGAATTGTTCCAGGAGCTGCTTCATGTGGTCTTGTTTTACCCATCATGTTACGAGCTGTATCTACTACACCTTCACCTTGCCATACCATTGCGAATACAGGGCCAGATGTAATAAAGTCTACTAATTCACCAAAGAAAGGTTTCTCTGTGTGCTCAGCATAGTGTTGTCCAGCAATTTCCGGAGTGACTTGCATTAATTTTGCACCAACTAATTGAAAGCCCTTCTTCTCAAAACGAGCTACAATTTCCCCAATGAAGGCACGTTGTACACCGTCTGGTTTAACCATTAGAAATGTTTTTTCCATAAAAAATCTCTCCACTTCTGAATTATGTATGTAATTGTATATCCCCACACACATATTAACACCCTTATCACAATTGTGCAATAGTTTTGAAATAGAGAGATTATTTTATTTTTTAGAAAAAACACTAAAATTTTCGTTTTCCAATATACTTTGCTACATTTTGTAATGCATACTTCGCTTGTCCACGTGGGAGTGGTTTTATAATTTCTAATGCTTTATGTAAATAACGTTCACTGAACGCAAATGCTTTATCAATAGCAGCACTATTCTTTACAGCCTCAATAATCTCTTTCATTTCATCCGCTGTTGTATTTTCATGTACAGATTTGATTTTCTTACAAAGAACCGGATCTTCCATAGCATATAGGGCAGGAAGCGTAATATTCCCTTGTAGTAAATCTCCGCCAGCAGGCTTTCCAAGTTTCTCCTCTGTGGAAACGAAATCTAAAATATCATCAATTATTTGATACGACATCCCTACGAAATATCCATACCAAAACAGACGATTTACCGTATCACGATTAGCGCCAGCAGCAATTGCTCCTAATTGGCAACTCGCAGCAATTAATAATGCTGTTTTTCGCTTTATTCTTCTTAAATATGTTCTTAAATTTTGATCATAGTTATACTTATCTTTAATTTGTTCAATTTCACCTTTACACACTTCTAAAATAGTATGCGATAGCGCCTGATGCGCCTCAGGAATTTCGATATTTGTAATACATTCAAGAGACTTAGCGAATAGATAGTCCCCTGTATACATTGCAATGCGATCTCCCCATTTCGCATTCACAGTTGCACTACCACGTCGTAAAAAAGCAGCATCAATAACATCATCATGAACAAGAGAAGCCATATGAATAAGTTCTAACGCAACAGCTACATGCTTAATTGCATCTAACTTATAATCTCCAAATTTCCCCGCAAGCAACACAAATACAGGACGAATTCGCTTCCCACCAGCTTCAATAAGTTGTAATGCCGCTTCTTCTACTAATGGCTGTTCAGAAGCAACTGTCTTTTTTAATTCTTTTTCTATCACATTAATATCCGATCGTAAAAAAGAGTACATAAGTTGTAACTTCATATTGTTCACCTTAACCTAAAACTTCTTTTTTCTTTTTCTATTTTGCTTCTGGTTTCATACCTAAGTGCATCGCTGCTACCCCAAAAGTAAACGGCTTCACTTGTACACGTTCAAGTCCAGCTTTTTCGAACATATTAGCCAATTCTTTCATACCAGGGAATGTACTAGCAGATTCTTGTAACCATGAATATTCTTTATAACTTTTCGCAAATAACTTTCCAAATAACGGCATGATGTATTTAAAGTATAAAACATACCCTTGTCGAAAACCAATCATTGTTGGCTGGGATGTTTCTAAACAAATTACTTTTCCACCTGGTTTTACTACACGCGTCATTTCTTTTAATACGTGCATATAATCCGGTACGTTACGTAAACCAAATCCAATCGTTACATAATCAAATGTGTTATCTTCAAATGGAAGTTCCATTGCATTCCCGTGTAGAAGTTCAACTTGTTTTAATTGTAACGCCTCTACCTTTTGCTTACCGACAGATAACATATTTTCACTGAAGTCTAAACCAACAACCTTGCCCTGTTCACCTACCGCTCCAGCTAGTGCAATTGTCCAGTCCGCTGTCCCGCAGCATACATCAAGTGCTTTACTACCTGGTTTTACATCCATAATGCGCATCGTCTCTTTACGCCACGCTTTATGTCTTTGAAAACTAATTACAGAATTCATTACATCGTATTTATCAGAGATTTTCTCAAATACATCATGTACTCTTTCTTCTTTTGATTGTTGCATGCTCGTACCTTCTTCCAATGTAAAATTGCTTATGTCTTCGATTTATCTCTTAACACAGAGTTTATTTCGCTTATATCTGTGTGATTTTCTAAAAATTGATTTTCTTTCTTTCTCAGTTCCATCATCCATCCATTCATAACTGTTTCTGCATCTGCTTTATCGTTCAAAATCTCTTGAACAGCTTGAAAAACAGGTGAATGTTGTTTATCAGCGTATCGTTCACATTCTTTTTGAAGACGATTTTTTCCTAGTACATACGTTATAAACGGCTTCCAATGCGATAAATGAAAATGATTACATGTTTTTTGTAAGAGTGCAGACTCAATCGTTACTACACTTTCCATTATGTTATCCATCGTTTTATGCGCTTTTTGATATAACATTATTTTGTGTTCATTAATTTCTTTAATTCCTTCAGCAAGCGCACGAATTAAAACAATATCACGATTCATAGACAATAAGTAATAATATAACCCGCTATAGTAATCACCAGCAAGCACTGTTAACTGGCGACGTTTATGCGATTCATTTGCTTCTTCCCCTGCCTTATTTGATACTCTTTCATGTGTATCAAGCGCAATTTGAACAAGCATAATCGTTACTACATAATGCTCAATTTGTTCTATATGTAATTTTGCACTTTTTAAAGCACCATATAACAATGCTATTTTCTCTTCATCAATATATGGTTCTTCAATATAGTTTATAAAATAAGGATGGCGTAATTTCTCCATCAATTTCTCTCTTATACCCGCATACCCTCCGTAGATGTCACACACAAAAATCACCCTTGTTTTCTAATTCATAAAACTTATTATAACACATACATTCTATTTTCTATAACCAAAACTTGGCTACTCTTTCTAAACTTCCACCGAATGAAATAACATCTTCCATTCTTGTAAGGAGTCTTTCTATTCTCACTCTGTCTTCCTAAAACTATATCATTTATTTACAAAAAAAAAAAAAAAGAAAAGCAGTTTCCCACTTTTCTTTACTTCGTTTTAATAAAAGATAAAATTTCACTACGTGCCGCAGCATCATTTTCTAGCACACCACGTACTGCTGTTGTTACTGTTTTCGCACCTGGCTTTTTCACGCCACGCATCGTCATGCACATATGTTCCGCTTCTACTACTACCATTACACCATGCGGCTCTAGTACTTCCATAATAGAGTTCGCTACTGTTGATGTAATACGTTCTTGTAGTTGTGGACGACGTGCAATTGTGTCTACAGTGCGAGCTAATTTACTTAACCCTGTCACTTTTCCGCCTTGCGGAATATATGCAACGTGAGCAACTCCATAGAATGGAACTAAATGATGCTCACACATCGAATAAAACGGTATATCTTTTACTAATACAAGCTCCTCGTGATCTTCTCCGAACACTTTATGTAAATGTTCTTTCGGATCTTCATGCATACCTGAGAACACTTCTGCGTACATTTTCGCAACACGCTTTGGTGTATCAAGTACTCCCTCACGATTTGGGTCATCTCCGATTGCCTCTAAAATAAGGCGTACTGCATGTTCAATTTGTTCTAAATTAACTTTTGCCATCCGCTAGCCCTCCCGAAAACCTAAAAGTGATACGAACACATTCTAGCATATTTATGTTTTTAAAAGCAAAAAGAAGAGTTTCCAAAAAGGAAACTCTTCTTCCCTGTTAATATGTAAGGATTATTTAACCGCATCTTTTAACGCTTTACCAGGTTTGAATGCAGGTACTTTACTTGCAGCGATTTCAATCTCCTCACCTGTTTGTGGGTTACGACCTTTACGAGCCGCACGCTCACGAACTTCGAAGTTACCGAATCCGATCAGTTGTACTTTATCACCTTGTTTTAAAGCTTCTAAGATAGAATCAAAAACAGCGTCTACTGCTTTTGTTGCGTCCTTTTTAGAAAGGGAACTTGCTTCTGCAACAGCATTGATTAAATCTGTCTTGTTCATGCCATTCACCTCCTCCCAAAGATAAGACTGTATAATGATCATAAAATGAGTCTTACTTTCATTTGTAGGCAATTTTTGCAAATTCTATACTACAAAGATGTAGATAAATCATTATCAACGCCTATATTATACGATTCTCCTTTATAATTCAATATTTTTAAGGAAATTGTTACTCTTAAAATGTGAAAATCTGATGAAACTTGACAATTTACAACAATATATTAGATAATGACTGTTTATTTTTCTATTTTATATGCAAAAATTAAAAAAATCCCTCTACGATGAGAGGGATTTTTTTCTTATAATATAATCGCAATTAATCCGCCAGATCCTTCATTAATAATTCTTTCTAGCGTTTCTTTTAATTTATATCTCGCATTTTCTGGCATTAAAGATAGTTTCGCTTGAATGCCTTCTCGAACAATAGAGCTTAGCGAACGTCCAAATATGTCAGAATTCCAAATTGATAATGGATCATCTTCAAAATCCTGCATTAAATAACGAACTAATTCTTCACTTTGCTTTTCAGTACCAATGATTGGTTCAAACGTAGACTCCACATCTACTTTAATCATATGAATAGATGGAGCTACAGCTTTTAATTTCACACCAAACCTTGAACCGTGCCGGATGATTTCTGGCTCATCTAAGCTCATATCAGCTAACGCAGGCGCCGCTACACCATATCCTGTTTGCTTTACCATACGCAGGGCATCCGCCACTTGATCGTATTCTATTTTCGCATGGGATAAATCGAGCATAAGCTTCAATAAATGATCTTTCCCTCGAATTTCTACCCCTACTACTTCTTTTAAAATTTGATCATATAATTCATCTGGTGCATATAAATCAATTTCTGCTACGCCTTGCCCCATATCAATGCCAGCTAGGCTCGCTCGATCAATAAATTCATACTGACTAAACTGCCACACGACACGGTCCACATCACGAAGACGTTTTATATCCTTAACAGTCTCTTGAACAGCTTCTTGATAACTTTGGCGTAACCAATGCCCTTCATTTAACACCATTACCCAGCTCGGAAGGTTCACATTCACTTCTAAAACAGGGAACTCAAATAACGCCTCTCGAAGCACATTGTACACATCTGTTTCTCTTAAACTTTCGACACTCATCGCAATGACTGGGATATCATATTCTTCAGATAAACTTTGACGCAATTGCTCTGTATCTGGATGATATGGCTGTACAGTGTTGATGATCATAATGAAAGGTTTTCCGACTTCTTTTAACTCATTTACGACGCGTTCTTCTGCCTCTATATAATCTCTTCTTGGAATTTCACCAATCGTTCCATCTGTTGTAATTACAACACCAATTGTTGAATGTTCTTGAATTACTTTACGTGTTCCAATTTCTGCAGCTTCATGGAATGGAATAGGTTCTTCATACCAAGGAGTATTAATCATGCGTGGGCCATTCTCATCTTCATAGCCTTTTGCTCCTGGAACCGTATATCCAACGCAATCTACTAATCGAATATTCACTTCAAGACCTTCATCTACTTCGATAGAAACCGCTTGGTTTGGAACAAACTTCGGTTCCGTCGTCATAATTGTACGTCCAGCAGCACTTTGAGGCAGTTCATCCTGCGCCCTTTGACGGTCAGATTCATTCTCAATATTAGGAATAACTACAAGTTCCATAAATTTTTTAATGAATGTTGATTTCCCTGTTCGAACAGCTCCTACAACTCCAAAATAAATATCACCGCCTGTGCGTTCCGCAATATCTTTAAAAATATCTACCTTTTCCAAGTGATTCCCTCCCTCAATATTTTTGGGAATAATTCCACGTTTATAGTCAACTAATACCTTCTCTAACGTTGCCTATAATATCTGATATAATATAATGGTATTCTAGAAGTTCGGACAATATATCATATAATTTTGTCCAATTTCATATGACTATTAAAAAAATACCTTTTGTTTGCATCGCAAGTTGTGTAACATAAAAAACCTTTCTTCTAGAACTTATTCACTAAAAGAAAGGTTCATGACTTATGATTTTAAAAAAATTGGTTCTCCATCCTTTACCGTATACGGCAAAGAATACGCAGGTACAAATGGAGAATCTTTCGAAAGTATATTCCTAATATCTTCTCCCTCCTTAAATTGCCCTTCATTTTTTTTCAACGCTTCATATAAATCGATTCTATAATCAACAAAAATCTCTCCTTTTTCATTGATTACAAACGGAAGCCCTTTACCAGAATACGGACTTGTCACTTGCGGTACATCTTTATATCCTAGTTTTTTGAAATCTAATTCATACACTCCATCTGAAATTACCTTTTTAAAAGGTGGATATTGATGTTCATCTCGATACATCCGAAGCTTTAAAGATAATTCCTGAATTTGTTCAGCCATCCTAACATCAATTAACTTTACTGTCGGGTTTGTTTCAACGTCTATTAATACGTATTGATATACTCCTCCGCTTTCATACGCGTTCCCTGGCGCTTCTTGTATGTAACGCGGAGCAATCTTTTGAAAATCGATTGGATACTTTTGATAAATAGGCGTATTCATATCCCGCGTCTTAATTGGCAATATCCCACTATTTTGCTCCTTAAATGTCGCAACAGCTTTTTGAACGACCTGTAACTGATCTTCATAAGGGACAGCATTTTGTTTCATATTTTCTTTCGGATACAGACATCCTGTTAAAAGGCTGATACAACAAAATATTAAAATAATATGGATTTTTTTCACTAGTAATCACCTTTTCATACTAATATAACTTGCTCCGTATGTAGTATTTTCGAGACCATCCCCTTTACTGCTGTACAGGCCCACTAAATACAACAAGAAATATAACAATTCCTGATACAACCATAAGGGTGTAGGCTACCAAAGCTGTAATCCCTTTCAAAATTTTATTCTTTATTTTATATCTGCTTAGCAAAATAAAACTTACTGCAAAAAACATAAATCCAATTGCCCCTAATGCAAACCACATTTTTATAAGCCCTTCCGACATATACACACCCCTTTTTATTAATCTATTTTTATACTATTTTAACAAATTAAAATCTTTAAACAAATACAAAAAGAACATTTTACTACAAATTGCGAATGTGTAACTGTAATCAATACGTTTTTCAGTATTTTCCACTAGTCTCCATAAACATAAAAACCGAAGCGAGTGTATCCTCTCGCTTCGGTTGACCAAATATGCCCAAAACAGCTCTATTCCCATACTTTCATGGCTATCATATGCAATCTACAAACTCTTTGTTTCTCATATTTTATTTTTTAAACATTTTGCTTAACGAGCCAAAATCTGCTGGCATATTATTGTTAATAATCGCTTTTACAATTTGATCCTCTTGTTCTTTTGGCACTTCACGTCCTGCCATAAGAGCGACTTGATGAATCAATTGGCGAAGCACAGTCTCATCACGTAAATTCGCATTTTGTACAGATGATGCTAATTTAAAAATATCTTCTTTATTCACTTTCGCTTCTTTTTCAATGTTATTAAAAATGTTATTATCCATTCTTTTCACCCTCTCCTCAAGTTACTCTTCATCCTATGCAAAAATAAAAAAATGGTGAAAAGACCCAAAAAAATAAAAAGCGACAGAAGTACAATTGTACTTCTGTCGCTTTTCTTTACAGTAAGTCAGGTATAGCTTCTACTTCGTGTTTTCGAACACGTCCCATTAATGAGCCTACTGCATCTTTTACATTATTCCCATTAAATAGCACGTCATATAAAGCAGCTGTAATCGGCATTTCCACTTCCATTTTCTCTGCCAATTCATGAGCAGCTTTCGTTGTTCTTACACCTTCTACAACCATACCCATACTTTCTAACACTTCTTCTAAAGAGTGTCCTTTTCCAAGCATATTTCCAGCACGCCAATTTCGGCTATGGACACTTGTACAAGTTACAATTAAGTCACCCATACCAGTTAGACCAGCAAACGTTAACGGATTTCCACCCATTTTTCTTCCTAAACGAGCAATCTCCGTTAAACCACGCGTCATTAATGCCGCTTTCGCATTATCACCTAATCCAAGTCCATCAGTTATCCCCGCAGCTAATGCGATAATATTTTTTAACGCACCACCAAGTTCAACTCCAACGATATCTGGATTTGTGTATACACGGAAGTAACTATTCATAAACAAATCTTGTACTTCCTCAGCCGCTTCCATACGCTTCGCCGCTGATGTAACCGTCGTCTCTTGACGTAAACCAACTTCTTCAGCATGACTCGGTCCAGACAGTACAACAACGTCTTTAATTAAGTTCTCTGGAATTTCTTCCTCAATCACTTCCGAAATACGTTTTGACGTACCAGGTTCAATTCCTTTACTTGCATGAATCCAAGTAGTCGGACCCGCTACATATTTCTTCATGTCTTGCAATACTTCCCTGTACGCTTTCGTTGGTACTACAAGAAGTACTACATTTACATCTACTAATGCTTCTTCTAAAGAAGAGTAGGCTACGATTGTGCTTGGCAATGTAATTCCTGGAAGGTATCGACTATTCTCATGTTTTGTATTAATCTCATCCATAAGTTCAGAACGATTTCCCCAAATACGTACATCATGCCCATTGTCAGCTAATACCATCGCTAACGCTGTTCCCCAGCTACCTGCTCCAACTACTGTGATTTTTGTCATAAAATCACATCCTCTCCATTAGTCTCTTGCTCTAGCGATAATGTGAATCGGCGTTCCTACAAAGCCAAATGATTCACGTAAACGATTCTTTAAGAAGCGCTCATATGAGAAGTGCAATAATTCTGGATCGTTTACAAACACAACAAATGTTGGTGGTTTTACCGCAACTTGTGTTGCATAGAAAATCTTCAGACGACTACCGTTATGTGTTGGCGTTGGGTTCATCGCTACCGCATCCATAATTACATCATTTAATACATTCGTTTGAATACGGATACTGTGACTCTCATTTACCTCATCGATAACTGGAATTAACGTTTGTGTACGTTTTCTCGTTTTCGCAGATAAGAACACAATCGGTGCGTACTCTAAAAATTGGAAGTGAGCACGGATGTTTTCTTCAAATGCTTTCATTGTTTTCTCATCTTTTTTCACTGCGTCCCATTTGTTTACAACGATAACGACAGCTCGCCCTGATTCATGAGCGTATCCAGCGATTTTTTTATCTTGTTCAATAATTCCTTCTTCACCATCTAAAACGACTAAAACAACGTCAGAACGTTCAATCGCTCTTAATGCACGAAGTACACTATACTTTTCTGTACTTTCATACACTTTCCCTTTTTTACGCATACCAGCTGTATCGATAATTACATAATCTTTTCCGTCTTTGCTATATGGTGTATCGACAGCATCACGAGTTGTTCCTGCTACATTACTAACAATTACACGTTCTTGACCAAGAAGAGCATTTACAAGTGATGATTTCCCTACGTTTGGACGTCCAATTAAAGAGAAACGAATTGTATCTTCATCATATCCGTCTTCTTCAATCTTTGGAAAATGCTGTGCAGCTTCGTCTAATAAGTCACCTAATCCTAATCCGTGTGTACCTGAAATTGGGAATGGCTCACCAAATCCTAATGCATAGAAATCATAAATGTCACTGCGCATTTCTGGATTGTCCACTTTATTTACTGCAAGTACAACTGGTTTATTTGAACGATATAGTATTTTCGCAACTTCTTCATCAGCTGCTGTTACACCGTCACGACCATTTGTCATAAAAATGATAACATCTGCTTCATCAATCGCTACTTCAGCTTGTTGACGAATTTGTGTCAAAAATGGCTCGTCTCCAATATCAATTCCACCTGTATCAATAATGTTAAATTCATGATTTAACCATTCTCCAGCGCTATAAATACGATCGCGCGTTACACCTGGAATATCTTCTACGATTGAAACCCTCTCTCCAACAATTCTATTGAAAATAGTAGATTTCCCTACGTTCGGGCGGCCTACTATTGCTATTACTGGTTTCGGCATATACTTTCATCCTTTCAAATTGCTTCTGTTTATTATGTAAAAAACCCTTCTTTGTGCAAGAAGGGATTTGCATTCCAGAATATTTCTCAACGTATCAAAACACCTCACATTATAACACACGTTGCTAATGTTTCACAATAATATATACATTCTCTTGTAAGCGATGCGCAATACCATCTAAAATTGCCTCTAAATTATTTGCAACAAATTCTAACTCCTCTGTCGATTCACAAGTAAACAAAGGGGCACCACCAGCAAATTTCTCCGGCGCTGTTGTAATAACTGCGAGGATTACATTTTCTAACATCATCCCTCATCTCCCCTTCCTTTCGGGGCTTCCGATGACATATGAACAGCACTTTCTAACGTTGGCACATTCCCTATGACACCTATCGCTTTCTCCGCATCTTGATCTTGCGGCAAGACAAAGATTCCGACTCTTCCATCCTCTAAATCACGCTTCGCTAACGGTACAAGCGCCGGCGTACCAGAATCTCTATAAATTCCTAAAGCAACAGAAACATCATGTAAAATCGCCTGTCGTTGTCCTAAGTTGGAGATTGTCACCATCGCATCAATTGTTTTCGGCTTTAAAATAAAACCCATTCCATATTTCATAATTTCCTCTTGTCTTGCTGGCAATCCAATATTCATAATATAAATATTATCAATATACAGCCCTGCTCCTTCAAAACGAAGTGGAACATGCTCGATATCAACAAGATCATGTAACCTTCTGCCAGACATTAATTTTTTCGCGATAAAAAATGCGATGATAGCCATAATTACTCCAGCAATCCATGAACGGAACCCTATATACGCAAACGTCGTCGCAAACGACGTTAACATCGCCAAATAGTTGCGACTTTCAAAAACTAATGCAATTCCTTCAATGTATGTATTTCCACGCGGTACGAGCTCATAACCATCTAATTGTTGCAATGTATTTCTTTCCATATTACGCACATCACGAAACTGTGTTGCTGCTAACGTAAGAAACGTAATGGCAGAAAAATCTTTTTTCAAAATGGACGGGATTGCAATCGCTCCTAAAGCGGCTGCAATTAACCCCATCGCAATGTGAATAATTTTCCCATGGAGCCTCGTCGGATATTGCCGCGTATCCGTCCGGAGCATTAGCACTCTCGTTACTGTCCCCGCTATTACGCCGCATAAAATGGCCGGTGTATATTCAGTCATGTATTACCCTCGCCTTTCTTTTACGTGTTTTTCTCTTGAACTGTTCCATATATATTGATGCTTTTGCAATCCAAAACAAAATTGCCATGAACAATGTAGAAACGGCGACGATATCAAAAAACGCTAAACTTCCGTAATCATAAGGGAAATGTAACTTTCGAAAAATAAGTTTCACTAACAATTCTCCCTGTAACATTCCTATATAAAGAGAACATAATCGTAATATGCGATCCTCATGTAATAAAACCGATGCATACACAAGGGCGCTGCTTAACAAAAACAACCTGTCCACCACAATCCAAATTGGATCATATACTTCTAACAAATGAAAACTTGTATATAACATTGCAATAATAAGTGCCGAAAGTAAGCTATATATTTTTTTCCAAATAGAATAGAGCGTGATTCCTATAAAAGCAACAATACAAAGCAAAAGTGCATTTACTGATACCGTGAATGAAGCAATCGTTACATGTAACGGAGAGCAAATAATAAAAATCAATATACAAGCGCTTATCTTCCACCGAATAGAGTCCTTTTTCATAAAAAATGTTACGACGATCCACCCTATCCAAGCTATAAAATAAAAAGTACTCCCTTCCATCATTTCACCTCCTATGTTTTCCATTATGGGAACTTTTTATGAAAGTTAATCCACTTTCTTCGCGCATAGTTTTTTCATATAACAGCAACACTTTTAATAAGGAGGTGCTATTCATTATGGGTAAAGATCGTCAAGAAAGAAAACTAAGAGAATCACGCCGCGTTGAATCTGACCGTGACCAATCACTACAATATCCGGGTGCTACTGGACTGGACACACCAGAACAAGCTCGCAAGCAGAATCAGCACTAATGAATACAAAAAGACGGTTTCGATATTGTACGAAACCGTCTTTTACATTTTTGTTTATATTGAAATAATATTTTATATACAAATCTTTCTATGCTTTATTTTTATCCCTCCCTATTCCCCTTGGCAAAATTAAACCTTATTCTACAATCCAGTAACACACTATCTATATTTTTCAGTCGCAACTTTCACAAGATAATGTTTATATATAAGAATAATTTCATTTTTATAAAATATTAATTCCATCCCTCAATTTATATCACTAAAAAGAATAGAAGATAAAAAAATCAACCAAACGGTTGATTTTTTTATCTTCTACTATAATGCGTCGTATCAATACCACGTTGCGTTAACCAATGATATGTTTCGCCCTTTACAACAAGAGGTACAGATTGCAATTCTTCTATCGTCTTCGCACCGAGAGCTGTCATAATAAATTTCAAATCTGTATGTAAAAGGTCAATTTCATCCACTAACTTCTCGATACCATCTTGCATTAAAATGCGTAAAAAGTATCCAGCAAACGCAGTTGTATTCGCCCCTAATGCGATTGCTTTCGCTACGTCAAGCGCTGTTTGTATACCCCCAGATGCAATAAAAGAGAGGTTATTATTTGTAGAGGTTGCTTCAATAATCGAGGTAGCTGTTTGTATGCCCCAGTTATTAAAATAAGAAAGCATTCGCTGTCTTCTTTCATTTTCAACAGCAGCAAAATTCGTACCACCTTGTCCACCAATATCAATTGCCGTTACACCTACGCTCGCTAACTGTTGCATTGTTTCCTTACTCATCCCAAATCCAACTTCTTTCACAATGACAGGAACTTTACTATTTAAAACAATTTTCTCAATGCGCTGAAGTACACCAGTAAAGTCACGGTCTCCTTCTGGCATCGTTAACTCTTGTATGACATTTAAATGAATTTGCAATGCATTTGCTTCAATCATATCAACGGCACGCTCTGCCTGTTCGATAGTTGCCTCACTACCTAAATTAGCAAAGAAAATACCATTTGGATTTACCTTTCTGATAATCTTATAAGAAGCAGCCTCACTTTCATCTTTTAACGCCGCCATTTGCGAGCCTACAGCCATAGCAAGGTTATGATGTTTCGCTACATATGCTAATTGCTCATTAATATGTAACGTTTTCTCTCCTCCACCACCAGTCATCGCATTGATAAAAATCGGCGAACTTAGTGAAAGTTCGCCGATTTTTGTTTCACATGTTATTGTGTCATAATTTGAATTTGGCAAGCTTTGATGCACAAAATCAATATCATGAAAGCCATGCGTACGAGACTGACCAGTAGAAAGAGCGTATTCAATATGATCTAATTTACGTTTTGCCCTTACCACTTGTACCCCTCTTTATTTCTTTAATTTTTTCAGTTGTTCACCAATAATATCACTTAATTGGAAAGTAGCAGAATCAGCATTTGGTTCATACTGACTGTAATCTTCAATTACATTATTTTCTTCAAGCGCTTCTTTTATACTTAAAGAAATACGTTTCTCTGCTACATGGACTTCAAGCACTTTCACTTTTACTTCTTGTCCCATTTCCAATACTTCATTTGGATTTTTCACGTGACGATTTGCAATTTGAGATACGTGTACAAGACCTTCAACGCCAGGTAAAACTTCAACGAACGCACCGAATGTAACAAGACGTTTTACGACTCCTTCACGAATATCTCCAGCTTTTAGTTCGCCAGCAACATTTTCCCAAGGTCCCGGTTGAGCTGCTTTAATTGATAAAGAGATACGTTGTGTATCAGCATCAACAGATAACACCTTAACCTTTACCTTTTGACCTTGCTCTAATACTTCAGAAGGTTGCTCTACACGTTCGTGTGAAATTTGTGAAATATGAACTAAACCGTCCACACCACCAACATTAACGAACGCACCAAAATCAGTTAATCGTTGTACTGTTCCTTCAACAACGTCTCCTTCTTTTAATGAAGAGATTGCTTCTTTTTTCTTAGAATCTAGTTCTAATTCTACTACTGCTTTATGTGAAAGGATTACACGATTTTTTTCGCGGTCTAATTCAACAATTTTCACAGCTAATGTTTTGCCTTTATAGTCAGTAAAATCTTCTACATAATGTACTTCTACAAGTGAAGCTGGGATAAAACCGCGAACACCAAGGTCCACAACTAATCCACCATTCACAATATCTTTTACAGTAACATCAAACACATGACCAGAAGTGAATTTCTCTTGTAATTCTACCCATGCTTTTTCTGCATCAACAGCACGTTTAGATAAGACAAGATCTTCTTCTTCTAATTTAATAACCTTTAATTCTAGCGTTTGATCTAATTCTACAACATCGCTTGCTTTTTCAATATGAACGTTAGCTAATTCACTAATTGGAATTACGCCATCTGTTTTGTATCCAACATTTACAAGCACTTGTTTCTCTTCAACTTTCGTTACAGAACCTGTAACAACGTCACCAACTTGTAATTCTTTTGAATCCATAACTTCTTCATTCATTTTCTCTACCATGGAAATACCTCCCTACAGAATTGACAAAGCATTTTTTATGTATATACGAAATGAAAACAATTGTTTTCATTTGCATGTTTAAGAATTTATCATCACATACTCAGGCTTCAAACATTTCACTAGAAAATATATTAAACCTATATAAATAGTATACAGCAAAATCATCTTGAAGAAAGTATGTTTTGAAATATAATAGCGAATATATTCTGAAAGTTTCATCTCTCTTTTACTAACTTCTTACAAATCCGATCATTTGTCAAGGAAAGAGACTCATAATTCACGTATCCTTTACATTTCTATACAAACAAAAAAAGAAAGAGGCTATCCCCCTTTCTTTATTTCGCAAACACTCCTGAAACAATACTCATAATTTTTTGGACAACTTCTTCAATTGATAAAGAAGTTGTATCTAATTCCAATGCATCATCAGCCTTTTTGAGAGGAGAAACTTCGCGTTCTGAATCTAATTTATCACGCTGAGCAATTTCTTCTTTTAACTGCTCTAAATTAGAATCGAAACCTTTATTCATATTTTCTAAATGTCTTCTTTCCGCTCTTTCTTCAACAGAAGCAAGCATAAAGATCTTCACTTCAGCATCTGGCAACACATGTGTACCGATATCACGGCCATCCATTACAACGCCGCCTTTTTCCGCTAACTCTTGTTGACGACGTACCATTTCTTCACGAACAAGACGATGTTTTGCCACAATCGATACTCGATTCGTCACCTCAGGTGTACGAATTACTTCCGAAACATCTTGTCCATTTAAAAATACAAGTTGTGTATTTTCTCCTTGCTGAAACTCAATTTTTACATTTTTTACAACTTCCATTAACTGCTCTTCATTTTCAATATCCACTTTTTGCTCAAGGGCTGCATATGTAATCGCACGATACATTGCGCCTGTATCAATATAAACGTAAGAAAGCTTCTTCGCTACAACTTTCGCAACTGTACTTTTTCCAGCGGCTGCTGGACCATCTATAGCAATTGAAATTCGTTTATCCATTGTAACACCTCATTTTTTCACTTATAAAACAAAACGAAAAGCAGGTATTCTCCTGCTTCTTCTCATTTGCTTCACGTCATTAAATCCTCAATTATTGTAGCATAATCCTTCATAGAAGAAAATGAAAACTACCTATTCACCTGTAAGATTTCTGCTTTGTTTTTTACCATGACACCTTCATAATAAACAATTTTAGATAAATATTTAACTGATGCCTTATGTATAAATAACAATTGCACAACAGAAAGACAAATGAATTGTATTATTAATATACGAATAAGAATTCTCTCCATCTTTTTCAACGTAATAGCTCCCTCCTATACTATATTTGCACATTTCGTTTCGTGATTTTATACATCGTACATATAGCAGTTAATTTTATTGTCATTTTCGAGGCATACTTTTATACATTTCCATTGTCGAATTTACTCAAAACATGTTATGTTCTAAATGTATTTTTTTACTTGAAAGGGGTATAAGCATTGAAAAGAATCCTAGTTTTACACACAGGTGGAACAATTGCAATGGAGGAAGACAAAGAAACTGGGGTCGTACAACCAGGTGAAAAAAATCCTCTTTTAAAATTTATTCCTGATTTAGAAGGCGATGTTGATTTAATCGTTGAAGATGTGTTCCATCTACCATCTCCTCATATGACACCGAGCGAAATGTTACAGTTACAAGTCATCATTGATGAAAGAGTAAAACAAGACAACATTCATGGCGTAGTCATTACGCATGGTACGGATACATTAGAAGAAACTGCCTATTTCTTAGATTTAACAGTACAAGCAACTATTCCGATCGTTGTGACAGGTGCAATGCGCTCTAGCAATGAATTAGGTGCTGACGGTCTATATAACTTCTTATCAGCTGTAAAAGTCGCTAGCAGTAATGAAGCCGCAGAAAAAGGCGTTTTAGTCGTATTAAACGACGAAATTCATTGCGCTACAAATGTAACGAAAACACATACAAGTAATGTAGCAACATTCCAAAGTCCACAATATGGACCAATTGGTATGGTAACAAAACGTGGTGTTGTATTCCACCATGCTTTAGTACATCACGAAACATATTCAGTAAAACAGGTTTCTAAAAATGTAGTCGTTCTAAAAGCGTACGCTGGTATGGACGATACATTGTTAGCAGCAATTGAAAATCTTCCAGTAGACGGGATTGTTATTGAAGCACTTGGACAAGGTAATTTACCCCCAAGAACACTTCCTAGTCTAGAACGATTAATAAATAAAGGAATTCCTGTCGTATTAGTTTCTCGCTGTTTTAACGGCATCGTTCAAGATGTATATTCCTATGAAGGTGGCGGCAAACAATTAAAAGATATGGGGATTGTATTCACATACGGTTTAAATGCTCAAAAAGCACGTATTAAATTATTAGTTGCACTAGAGAATACGACTTCACATGAAACAATCCAAAATATGTTTATGCACGATTAAAAAAGAAGCTGTCGAAGTTTATTTCGACAGCTTCTTTTTACATTTCTCTTGTTGAAATGGTTTGCGCAATCGCATCCCCATGAAATCGACCATTCTCAATAAATATTTCATTTGCATTATTTCCAGCAGCAATTACACCTGCAATGAAAATATTTTCAGCGTTTGTTTCCATCGTATCCTCTGCAAAAATCGGACGTCCTGTCTCTTCATCAATTCGAACACCCATCTTCGTTAAGAAGCTATGGTCAGGATGGTAACCAGTCATCGCAAATACAAAATCATTTTGGATTGTATTTGCCTCACCATCCACTGTATACGTTAACGTATGTTCAGTAATTTCTTTCACATGAGCCCCAAAATGCATGTGAATTGTACCATTTCGTACTAATGCCTCAAACTCTGGCAAAATCCACGGCTTTATACTTGGTGAATACTCACTTCCGCGATATAGTACCGTTACACGCGCACCTGCTTTAACAAGTTCTAACGCGGCATCTACACTCGAATTTTTTCCACCTATAACTACTACATCTCGATCAAAATAAGGATGTCCCTCTTTAAAATAGTGAGCTACTTTCTTCAATTCCTCACCTGGAACATTCATATAATTTGGATTGTCATAATATCCAGTTGCTACAACAACATACTTCGCTATATATATTTCTTTACTTCCGTCACGCTTTGTTGTCTCAACATGAAAAACTTCTCCATCTTTTTGAACTTTCTCCACTCGCTCAAAAGCATTTACACGTACAGATTTACGCTTTACTACTTCACGATAATACGCAAGCGCTTGATTTCGAACTGGCTTACGATTTTCCGTAATAAAGGCTACATCACCAATTTCTAATTTTTCACTAGAAGAGAAAAATGTTTGATGAGTTGGATAATTGTAAATCGCATTTACAATGTTTCCTTTTTCAATTACTAACGGATTTATCCCTACCTTTTGCAACGAAATTGCTGCTGCTAATCCGCACGGACCGCCTCCAATTATGATAGCTGTTTCTTTCTGCATACCCGGCTCACTCCTAGTCTTCTACCAATACAATATTTATATAAACAAGAAAAAACCTACTTACAGCAGTAGGCACCTATCTTTATTGTATTCATTTTTCATATATTTGTCATCTAAACGAAACATACATCCGATAGACATCTGCTAAAAACTGCTGAAATTTAATACCTTGTTTCCCTAATACATTTTCAGGATCAATCTTTCTAGCTGGGTCAAGGGTTTTATGTGATACGATAGCTTTTTTCGGATTCAAGCCGAAATATTGACATAAATACGCATGATACCATGTAAAACGGGTATACGCTTCCCAAAAGTTAACATTACCGCCATAACAAAGTTCCACTCCAATAGCCGCCTTATTCGCATCATAACCATATAAGTCATTATCCGTCGACACACCATATCGAACATGGTAGGCCACTTCATTTATAGGAATAATTTCTAATATTGTTTTGTCATCTATAAATGTATGTGCCGAAGCTTTCGGTTGTATTTCATTAAAATAATCCCGATTCCCTATCGCATTGCTACCAGGATTCCCCGTATCATGACTTACAATAAACCTGACTTTAGAAAGAGGGATTCCCGGTCGTGAACTTCCATATCCAATATAATTACGTTCTATAGGAAACATCGCCATTACTACCAACTCCCGCTTCAGAAGATTACCTTACTTCTTTATATATGTATTCGGTAGCAATGCCCTTATAGCATATTTCTTACGCGAAGAGAAAATCGAAAATATTTGATGTGAACACCATAAATAATAAAATACTTACAGCAACGCCATAAAAACCGTAAAACCAAACACAATCTTCTTTCGTATCTAAACCGAAAAATGTATTTACTGATTGTAATAATGTGCCGCGCTTACTTTGTTTGTTTCTTAATACTTCCACTCGCTCTACAACATCTGCTGGCATCATAAATCTTTGGTCTACTGTCATTTTCATCATTTATCTCTCCTTAAAATCATTTCCGTTTTGTTTATCTAAGGAAAGTATAGCACGTTTGTTCGTGTAGAACAAGCGTTCTTTTGTTTTTCTTTTTATTTTTCAGCAAACGAAGTAAGAATCGTGATTACAAAGGCGATAATCGGCCCTACTACAACCGCACCAAATATTAAAAACAGCAGTCCTTCCCCGAACACCCGAACGATACTTGTTTTTTCGGATTTCGTCGTTCTCGCGAGCTCTCCCTCTAACCTTTTAACCTTTTCTTCTAGTTGTTCTACTCGTTCCATCATTTCATTTTCCATATACAACACCTCTCTCTAATACTTCAACAAAAAAAACGTGATTCCCTCGAAAGGAATCACGTTTTCTCACATTATAATATTATACCCAACCTCTGAAGCGACTTGCTTCAGCCATTTTACGAACACCGACCATGTACGCAGCTAAGCGCATGTTCACTTTACGAACTTGTGCTGTTTCATAAATAGAATCAAATGATCTTACCATTACTTTTTCTAAACGTTGTTCTACTTCTTCTTCAGTCCAGTAGTAACCTTGGTTATTTTGTACCCACTCAAAGTAAGATACCGTTACACCACCAGCACTTGCTAATACGTCTGGAACAAGTAAAATGCCGCGATCAGTTAAAATTTTAGTTGCTTCTAATGTTGTTGGACCATTTGCAGCTTCAACAACGATTTTCGCTTTAATATTGTTAGCATTTTCTTCTGTAATTTGGTTCTCAATTGCAGCTGGAACTAAAATATCGCAATCAAGTTCTAACAATTCTTTATTTGAAATTGTATTATTAAATAATTTTGTTACTGTACCGAAGCTATCACGACGGTCTAATAAATAATCAATATCTAATCCGTTTGGATCATGCAATGCACCGTAAGCATCTGAGATTGCAATAACTTTCGCACCTGCATCATGCATAAATTTAGCTAAGAAGCTACCAGCATTACCGAATCCTTGAACAACAACGCGTGCACCTTTAATATCAATGTCGCGTTTTTTTGCAGCTTCGCGAATACAAATTGTTACACCTTTCGCCGTTGCTGTTTCACGTCCATGTGATCCACCTAATACAAGTGGTTTACCTGTAATAAATCCTGGTGAGTTAAATTCATCAATACGGCTATACTCATCCATCATCCACGCCATAATTTGAGAGTTTGTGAATACATCTGGAGCTGGAATATCTTTCGTCGGTCCTACGATTTGGCTAATTGCTCGTACATAACCGCGGCTTAATCTTTCTAACTCACGGAATGACATTTCACGTGGGTCACAGATAATTCCACCTTTACCTCCACCATATGGTAAATCAACGATACCACATTTTAAACTCATCCAGATTGAAAGTGCTTTCACTTCATTTTCTGTTACATTCGGATGGAAGCGAATTCCACCTTTCGTTGGACCAACAGCATCATTATGTTGTGCACGATATCCTGTAAATATTTTAACAGTCCCGTCATCCATACGAACTGGTATTTTCACTGTCATCATACGAACTGGTTCTTTTAATAATTCATATACTTCGTTTGGATAACCCAATTTTTCTAACGCTTCACTGATAACAATTTGTGTTGAATTCAATAGTTCAAAATGTTGTTCCCTTTGTTGTTGTGTTTTTGTTTGAGTTCCCTTTTCGGCTACCATAGTAAGTAAACCCCCTGTAATTTCACTTGTTTAGTAAACCTTCATTGCCTAGTATACACCGTTAAATTTGGAATGCAATAGAAAACGCTAACAAATATATACAAACTATTTTCTGTTGCAAGCGTTTTCACTATCATTATAGTCCTTTTATTGCTTTTAGAAAAGTAAAATACTTAAATATTTAAATGTTTTTTATTTTACTTACATACAGCAATTTGGAAAGATACATTTAAGTAAATGAAAAAAGAAAACCTTAGCTATATATTATTAGCTAAGGTTTTCTTTTTTCACAAAGTAATTGTGTATTTGTTCAATTGCTTGAGAATCCATTAATTCTTTACCATATTCCATTAGGCGATAAATAGTTGCCGTAGACGGATTGCCATATTCCGCTAAAATAGCTATAAAATCTGCCTTCAGTAATTGAATTTGCTCCTCTTCTTCCATCCAAAGATAGAAACGCCCATCCCACGTATATAATTTTCCGCCAGTTACATCAAGGTTATATAAACGATTCGACAGGTTAATTACGTCATCTAGTGTAGCAAACTCATAAAGTATATGCTCGCTTTCATCTAGAGTCACTTGCATTTCAATAAACTCGTCACGGAACTCATCATCTGTATCAACTTCTTGATGTTCTTTCGTTACAATTACGACCATCCCTTGCGCTTGTAGAGAAAATACTTCAACTGCAATCGGACCATCCGCTTCAAATCCTAATTCCTTATTTGCTTCTTGCATCATATCACGAAATAATTGCTGTACTTTCGGTGCATTTCTCCACAAATCTTCTTTCGTTAATCCTCGTTCAGATAAATCATCAAATGTTAAGAAAATTTTTATTTTATTGTAATTTAATCGTTCCAGCCTCATCTCATACCCTCCCTACGTAACCAATGAATATAATTTTTATTATATGAAATAGAAAATAGATGGTTCTTTTCGAACAACTATTCTAACATTTTTAACCACTCATCCCATTCTTCTTTCGTATCACCAATTAGGTTTGTTTGAATGTTCAACTGATCTCGAGCACTTAGTTCTCCTATAACCCCAACAGAAAAGGCCTCATTTTTTTCTTGTAATACATTCACGTTCTTAAGTTCTCGTCCATCATCAAAAGAGACTACTACATATGTAGGTTGTATTTGCTCAACAGCTAATAAAATACGATCTTCTGCTAAGCTTGACCTAATATATATCACCTCATATCCTTTTAATCGTAAATACGTTGAGAAAACAAACCCTTTCAACATATTATTTTCTAACACAACAACTTTGTGTATAGAAGAAAACGATGATGCATTATGATACACCATCCCTAGACGAGTTTGTAAAAATGATACGACATATTGGAACTGCACCATTGTAACTTTATTATTATTTTTTAACGTTAACAATTTATTTGACACTTGAAGCACAATACTTGCTATAACTTTTTCTGTTGCATAAATACTAAAAGCCTCGTTTAACAATGCAGAAGTTGTAATTTCATCAAATTTTAACAAAGCTTGTAGTAAATCGTCCACTAAAACAACTTCTCTATCCGAATGTATTTCTTTTTGAACCTCACTCTGCAAACGATTCCCTTCTAATAATTGAACTGCTTGTCCAATCATCATGCCGGAAGAAACCTTGTCCATTAACCATTTCAAAATTTGAATATGCTCTTCTGTATATAATCGATGCCCCGCATGATTCCGCTTTGGAGCAATAATTTGATATCGTCTTTCCCACGCACGAAGCGTACTCGGCTGAATTCCAATTATATTCGAAACAGCTTTTATGTTATATTTTCCGTTTAGAGTCGGCATCATTTCCCTCCCCGTAACGTAATAATATGTGTTTGAGCAGGTGCTCGGAAACGAAATGGGATCAACGTTGTTCCATAACCATTACTAACAAAAAGAGTCACATTTGAATGCTTATATACGCCACCTTTTAAATATTTTTTAGATGGGAATAATCGGATTTGCCCTCCATGTGTATGTCCACTTAACACAAGGGAAATTTGCTCTTTTCCAGACATTTTGTTTATTATATCAGGATTGTGGCTAATTAATATGCGAAAACCATCTTCTTTACAATCAGCCAACGCTAAATCTAAACGATCTCGTTTCACCCCAACATCATCTACACCAAGTAAACAAATTTTCTCTCCTAATTCAGACTCAAATACAACTCTTGTATTATCTAAAACTTTCACATTATTTTCTAATAACAAAGCATCTAATTCATGATATTCAATCTCATAATCATTATTTCCCCATACAAAGTATACAGGAGCTATCGCTCTTAACTTTTGTATATTTGCAGAGATTTGCGATAAAGGGACACCTTTTTCCGCTAAATCACCACCAATAATTACAAGATCTACTTTTCCTTTTACTTGTTCAATTAACGAATTTGAAATGATCCTTCTATGAATATCAGATATAAAAAATACATTTACTTTTTGAAAACTTTTCGGAAACTCTTCAAATATTAAAGTATGTTCTAGCACCGTATTACGCATTGCTTCTCTATACATGACAAGAAGAAATATACTACCAATACATATGAGAGTACTTAATAAGATAATCCATATCATATATTTTTTACTCCCTTCCTCATAAAGATAATCCTCAGTTTTTATAGTAAGTGTTTTACTAACTCTCTTGTTTTGTGGACTTATCTTTTATCGGAATTTTTAATTCTTGACCTACATTCACTTCATCTTCTTTTAAGTCATTATACTTTTTAATTACTTCGATCCCAGTTTCATCTGAAAAATATTGCTTCGCTATACTTTCTAAAGTTTCTCCCTCTTTCACCGTATGCGTTACGATCTTCTCAGACGATGCTTCAGAATCAGATTTAGCTGAATCAAAGAAAATGACCTCAAATGCACTTTTTCCAGCGTTATTACCATCACTTTTCACCTGAATATATTTATCTGTATACCATAAAATACTAATTGGTAGTAATATGAATAGAAATGTTAAAACCCGGACGAAAATATGATTCATTTTAAACTTTTGTTTTTTCTCTTTATTTCTATGAATTTCACTACGCGGCGGTAAACCTTCTTTTTCTTCCACTCGCTCAACTTCTAATTCCTCTTCAAAATCAGGAATTCGTTTCCTCATGTTGTTCACCACCACCTTCCATTTATTTTCTTAATTGGAGTCCCATTATAAAATCTACAAGAAAGTGTGCAAAGATTGTTATAAACAAATTTCCTGTCCATTCAAATACATAACCAAAGACAAAACTAATGAAACAGACGAAACAAAACAAAAACGGCTTTTTTATATATCGAATATGTAACACTGCAAATACTAAACTCGCTATTACAATTCCAAAGTGCGTCTGTACTACACCTCTAAATAAAAATTCTTCTGCAAAGCCGATAATGAACGTAATAACGAGTAGATGCATAATTGACATTCCTTGAAACATCCTATCGTTAATACCACCATCATCAAACCAAGACTCTGGAAATACTCGCATTGCAACATAATCTAATAACACAATACCAATCGCTAACAAGCCACCTATTATAAGTATAGACATCGGTTCCCATTTCCACAGACTATACACCGATTTTATATCTCGGAATAATATATATGCTAGTAAACAACCGATACCGATAATAATGAACTGTGTGATATACAGATTTAGTCTTATTTCTTTCGGACTCATATCTTCTATATTATGCCTTTGAATGTTCATCATTCCCCCATCTTTTCTAGACCGAAAAGCTTTTGTAACTCTGTTTCCCAATTATAGTCGAAATCCGATTGTTGCGCTTGTCTTTTTTTATAATCTGTTTTTGTAATATGACAATAGTCACAGCAATTCTGCAACTCGTCCTCTTTTCTATAACCGAACTGTTGCAGCAAATATTCACGTCTACATCCTTTCACTTGTATCCATGATTTCATGTTTTCTAGCTCACTATATTTATTACGTAGTCTTATTTCTACTTCAGCTATTAATCTGTTCATAATTTCATCTGACAAGCTCTCTAATATTAATTTTCGCTGTTGTATGATTCCAAGCCGCTCCAGATGATAGCGGATGAAACGCCAATATTGTTCATTAAATCTTGCTGCATTATAACAAATTTCTTCTACCTCTTCTATTGGTAATTCTTTCGTTTGAAACATTCTTTCTTGTAGTAAAGAGAATAAAAATTGTATTTGTGACTGACTTGGCAATTCGTCTTCAATGATTGAAATTGGCAAATCGTGATCTAACGGACTACATAGTAAGATAGCTATACTCGGTTCACCATCTCTTCCAGCTCTTCCGATTTCTTGCAAATAAGAAGCTATATTAGTCGGATAATGGAAATGAATAATATATCTCGTATTCGACTTATTTACTCCCATACCAAAAGCACTTGTACATATTACTAGCTGCAACTGGTCGTTCATAAACTGCTGTTGAATTAACATACGCTCTTCATGTTCCATACCACCATGATAGAAAGCGACACCAGTCACGCCTTTTCCTCTTAAATATTCCGTTAAACGTTCTGTCCACGCTCTGCTTGAACAATATACAATCCCTGGTCCTTGTAAATACATCACCTGGTCCAAAAGCGCTTCTTTCTTCTCTTCTATCGTCTCTACAAATTGTACTTCCATTGCAATATTTGGACGATCAATTGAGTATACATGCTGCTTCACATTCTTCAAATCTAGACTCTCTGCTATATCTCGAAGTACATCTTTCGTCGCCGTTGCCGTTAATGCTAGCACCGTAGGAGACCCGATATTTTCAATGACTACATTTAGTTTTTTATAATCCGGTCTAAAATCATATCCCCATTGCGAAATACAATGGGCCTCATCCACAACAAATAATGAAATATGAACTTTCTTCAATTCTCTTATCAACAATTCCGACTGTAACATCTCTGGCGAAACAAAAATAAATTTATATGAAGCTAATTTTTTCATCGCTTCTCTTTTTTCATGTAATGTCCGAAAACTATTAAATGCTATCACTCGGTTTTTCACAACATATTTTAATTGTGTAACTTGATCTTCCATCAAAGATAATAATGGTGATACAACAAGTACTGTTCCTTCTTGCATTAGCCCCGGAAGTTGATAGCACATTGACTTCCCTCTTCCGGTTGGAAGCATCGCTATAACATCTTTTCCTTCCAATAAATCTGTAATTACCCCTTTTTGACCTGGACGAAATTCAGAATATCCAAACCACCTATATAAATATTCCTCAAGTTTCATTTATACCCTCCATCCGCGCCAATACAAGACGAACTTCAAAATAAGAAATATCCTCTCCAACCGCTTGCTTCAACTCGCGCAACTTACGTGTTTGTAATGTATCAATTACTTTTGTTACTTTATCTATCTTGTCTTTTTCCATAAACATCTCGATAGAAAAATCTCTTTCTCGCAAAGCAATTTCAACAAAATGATCTTCTATCGTTGCAACCTTTAAATTTCTAATCGTCGCTATTTCTTCTAAAGAGCGCCCTTGCCTCCAAAAATTATATGTTTTTTTCGTTGATAAACTAAATAATTCAGCTCTCTCATTTGGATAAGAGATAATCTCAGCTAATAATGGAAATTCATTTTCTTTATCTCGAACTTCTTGTATAAGGAAATGAATTGTACCCCAAAATAAAAAGTACACCCTGAATATATCTTGTTTCGTAATTTCCGCTAACTGCTGCAATGTACAACCGATACGTTCATATCCTGTTAATCTATATGTTACAATCGTCGCTTCTATCACATCACATTTACCTAAAAGATTATGTATTTCTTTCCATAATCTTTTCGCTAATTCACTTCGCTTATACGGCATACTTGTTAAAAAACGTTTCACCCACACCATTATTTCTGTATCTTGTTGAATAGGAATAAACTTCGTATTATTCTGTTGTAAATTAGATATAGTTTGAATAGTTAAAGATAATCTTCTCCAAAATGTTTCACCTAATTCACCATAGTGCAAACCATGTAAATGCGCTGGAAAAGCATACCCTTCCTCCCATGTATGTAACTGCTTTTTACCTTTAGGTGTTAACAAATATGTATTTTCGTGTATCTCTTGAATCCAATCTGCTTGCAATAACTTTGCAACTTCACGATCATAGTCAGTTCTATTTAATGATTTATATATTCCAAACAAAAAAGAAATTCGGAACATATTTCCATCTTGAAACGTTTGCGAAGAACGTTTTCCCTTTAATAAATAATAAATAGAAGAAACGGTTCTTTCACCATTCAATTGTTTTAAACAATACAATAAAGTATATTGTAGTTGCATTACCGCTTCCACCTTTCAGTCTAATTTAATTGCTTTTTAGTATGATTGCACCGTCTACCGTTACTCATCAAACTTATCATACCGGCAACATATACTTGTATATAGTCTATTGTACCAAACGAAATAACATTTACGTATTTTGAAAATCTTATGACATAATGCAAAAATTAGTTGACACTCTAATTGATAAGCATTATCATTATAATTTTATGTTGAAAAGTTTTAAAAACCGTTTTACAATAAGGTTATAATTTTTATGGCGAGCTTTTCACATACATATTATCAGGAGGGAAAAAAGATGGCAAAATATACAATCGTTGATAAAGATACTTGTATCGCATGTGGTGCTTGTGGCGCTGCTGCACCAGACATTTATGACTATGATGATGAAGGTATTGCATTCGTAACATTAGACGATAACCAAGGTATCGTTGAAATTCCAGATGTATTACTTGAAGATATGATGGATGCATTCGAAGGTTGTCCAACTGACTCAATCAAAGTTGCTGACGAAACATTCGACGGCGATGCTTTAAAATTCGAATAGTCTTTTATTAACTTCAAAAAATACCCCTCATTCATTTGAGGGGTATTTTTTGTTTTCCATTTTCATTCTCCTTAATAAAAAACCATTAGTAGTTCCATACTACTAATGGTTTTTTATTTTACATTTATGCATTTTTCATTTTTGCAAACACCCATACTTTCAGGCGTGAGAATAACGCTACAAATACAATTGTCACAACAATTCCTTTAATTAAATTAAACGGTAAGATTGCCGTTACAACCGTCGTTCTTATAGCTTCGCTAGACATAGCTGGTGAATTTAAAAACCAAGTGTAAGCTGGGAATATGATGATGTAATTTAATACACTCATAATGAGCGCCATTGTAATTGTCCCTAGCATTAATCCTGTCGTTAAACTTTTAACAGTACGATACTTTCTAAACAAGAAAGCTGCTGGTCCAATAAATAAGCATCCTGCAATAAAGTTAGCAATTTCTCCAACTGGTACTCCCGTTAAACTCCCTTGAATCCCGTAATGTAAAATGTTCTTTATCGCCTCTACAATTATCCCCGCAACTGGCCCGAAAATAATCGCAGCAATTAGAGCTGGTACATCACTAAAATCAATTTTTAAAAATGGCGGAAGCCCTGGGAACGGGAAGTCCAACATCATCAGTAAATATGCAATACTACTTAGCATCGCTACACTCACCATCTGCACTACACTGTTTTTTTGTTTCATCTTTCTCTCTCCTTTTCCATCGATCATCTCATGGAAAGTGGAAAGGTTCTGCTATGCCTACTTTTTCATAGAACGAAAAAACCCTTTGTGTTTTACACAAAGGGAGAATTTAAGGCACATCAAACAGACGTTCAAATCCATATCTTTTTTGAACGCTTGAACCTCCATCTTCTCCCATCCAGACTATACTGTCGGCTTTGGAATCACACCAAATCCTGCCTTAACGGCTCGCGGGCTTAGAACAAAATCACATATAGTTCATCACCGCCGGTCGGGATTTTCACCCTGCCCCGAAGATAGACCGATATTCTATTTTCCATTTCATTATACAACAACATGATCGTATTGTGAACAAAAAAAGCGTAACTTATTAAAAATAAGTTATTAATTTTATATAACCAAAACAATTCGTTATATTTTACAATACATCCCCATATTTTTTAGTATTCGGCATTTCTCCTATGAATCCCCTAGTCATATATAATTAAAAGTGATAAGATGTTGAATTGTTAAGATAAGAACATTTTCTGGATTATGGAGGAAATGTCATGAAGAAAGAAAAGAGACACTCTATTCGAGAAGCAATGAAAAAAAACTTACGAAAAGAATACTTTTACTTAAAAAAAGAATTACTTTTCTACTGTCCAATTGATTTAGGCACATTCTCAAGCGAGACATACTATGCTGCTTTCGATGAGGATGGCATCAGTATTTATCAGTATGATAAAAAAACAGAAAGTAAATTAAAATTATGTGAGCGTCATCCGTGGAAGAGTTGGAATAAAGTGAAGGTGGATCATTATTTAACAACTTCTCAATTTATTTTCCAAGGGGAGCGAAACTGGATATTATCCCTTTTCCAAAAAGGAAAAGAAGCTCAAAAAATAATCGAAGAGCACACATCTTTACAAACTGAAGTTGTTTCCCGCTCTTTCTTAAAAAAACTTCCAGGTTTTCGTTCTAATACACCATTGAATAAATACATCGGCAGCATTTGCTACACTGCACTTATTGCATTTTTATTAAAATGGATGATTCCATTTCAAGCACCACAAATCGCCCTGTACTCCATTTCAATCGGTTGTATGCTTCTTGGTTTACTTTGTTTGACAATAGGTTTAATTGAACCGACTATTGTACTGTTTCGAACAAATGAAAAAACAAGAACGAAAGTATTTTACTTATATAGCTACTTAGCTATTTCTGGGTTTATATGTGTCTTTATTTTTTGGTAAAAAAAGAGCTAGTTAAACTAGCTCTTTTTTTCAGAGTGTTGGGAAACCCTGAAGGGGTTCCCAACACTCCGGAATCTTTTTTGATTTTAGTGAAAGAAAACAATATAAAATCATAGAATT